>JASHUR010000323.1 GCA_030039895.1 Acidobacteriaceae bacterium
TCCGCTGGTGACGGACATCGCGCCGGGTTACGACCACATTACGTCGGCGATTGGAGCGGCCATAATCGGATGGCATGGCGCGTCGATGCTGTGCTACGTCACGCCGAAGGAGCACCTGGGCCTGCCGAATGAGAAGGACGTGAAGGACGGCATGATTGCCTACAAGATCGCCGCGCACGCGGCCGACATTGCCCGGCACCGGCCCGGAGCGCAGGACCGCGATGATGCGATCAGCTACGCGCGCTACACCTTCGACTGGGAGAAGCAGTTTGCGCTGTCGCTCGATCCGGAGACGGCGCGGGCCATGCATGACGAAACGCTGCCGGACGACTACTACAAGGAAGCGGCGTTCTGCTCGATGTGCGGGCCCAAGTTCTGCTCCATGAACTGGTCGAGCAAGGTGGACGAGTTTAACAAGACGGTGCACGGCCTCGAGAAGAAGGACCTGAGCGAGCTTGTGACCATCCAGGCGCAACAACTGGCTGCGAAGAGTTAGACTGCTACCCGCATGAAAGTCTTTCTGACCGGGGCGACCGGATTTGTGGGCGCGCACGTTGCTCGGCATCTGGCGGATCAGGGGGCGCAACTGCGGCTTCTGGTGCGGCCGACGAGCCATCTTGCGAATATTGAAGGGTTGAACGCCGAGACCGCGGTGGGCGATCTGCTGCAGCCGGAGGGTCTGCGGACCGCGGTTCGCGGGTGCGACGCCGTGATGCATGTAGCGGCGGACTACCGGCTGTGGGTGCGCGACCCGAAGTCGATGTACGCGGCGAACGTCGACGGAACGCGAACGCTGCTGCAAATGGCGCGTGAAGAGGGCGTGAAGCGCTGCGTGTATACGTCGAGCGTGGCGACGATGGGTTTTAAGGCGGACGGGACGATCGTGGACGAGGCGACGCCGGTCTCG
The DNA here is from genome assembly GCA_030039895.1 of Acidobacteriaceae bacterium. Lineage (GTDB taxonomy): Bacteria > Acidobacteriota > Terriglobia > Terriglobales > Acidobacteriaceae > Silvibacterium. The sequence goes on from JASHUR010000323.1 coordinate 908, forward strand.
ATTGCGGACATGATCGGGCACTATAAGCGGTCGAAGTTTATGGCGGAGCAGGCGGCGATGGATGCGGCGCGGGCGGGGCAACAGGTGATCATTCTGAATCCGACGACGCCGATTGGCGCTCAGGATGTGAAGCCGACGCCGACGGGGCGGATCGTCGTGGATTTTCTGAATAAGAAATTTCCGGCCTATGTGGACACCGGGTTGAACCTGGTGGATGTGTCCGAGGTGGCGCGGACGCACGGCGCGGCGCTCGAGGTGGGACGTCCGGGCGAGCGGTATATTCTGGGCGGCGAGAACCTGACGCTGAAGCAGATTCTCGACAAGATGTCAGCGATTACCGGGCTGCCTTCTCCGACGATGAAGGTGCCGCATGCGGTAGCGATGACGTTTGCATTTTTCGATGAGATAGTGACCGGACGCGTGTTGGGCAAGGAGCCTCGCGCGACGGTGGAAGCGGTGCGCATGGGCAGGAAGAAGATGTTTGCATCCTCGGTCAGGGCGCAGCGGGAGCTGGGTTTCAGGATTGTTCCTGTATATGAGGCGCTGCGGGCGGCGATTGACTGGTTCAGGGCGCATGGATATGTGACGGTGCAATGAACAGGATCGGGATAATTGCCGCGCTGCCCGGAGAGCTGAAGCCGCTGGTTCGCGGCTCGCAGGTACGCGGCAGGCAGGCGCGCGGGCGCAATACGTGGGCGGGAAGGATTGCCGGGTGCGAGGCCATTGCAATTGCCGGAGGCATGGGCGCGGCGGCTGCGGAGCGCGCAGCGGAGCGGGCAATTGCAGAGATAAACGCGAATGTGCTGGTCTCTTACGGTTGGGTCGGCGCATTGACGTGCGCGGTTAAGCCGCGCGCGGTGTGCGAGATCTCAGAGGTAGTGGATGACGCGAGCGGCGAACGCTACAAGACGGCGCTTGCGGATGGGTTTCGGTTGATTACGCTGGACCATGTGGCGCGTCCGGATGAGAAGCGCGGGCTGGCGCAGAAGCATCAGTCCGTACTGGTGGATATGGAGGCTGCGGCGGTCGCGCGGGTTGCGGCGAAACATGGTGCAGCCTTCTATTGCTTCAAGGGAGTGTCTGACGGGTATGACGACCGGCTGCCGGACTTCAATCGCTTTATCAATGGCGCAGGCGAGATGCGGATGGTGGCGTTTGCCGGATATGCGATGACGCATCCGCAGTACTGGGCAACGCTGGTGCGGCTGGGCAGAAACAGCAGCGCCGCGGCAGAGGCGCTGGCGAGTTCGCTGAAGCAGAGCCTTCAGCAGTTGCGGTGAGTTTCGGAGCGACGAGCAGGAAATCGCAGTAGAGTGAAAATGGATGACGAAGACGACCCAAGAAACGACGCAAGAGACGGACCCAGAAACTATCTCGGAAACAATTCCGAAGACGATGCGGGCCGCCGTTTATCGCGGTATGAACGATGTGCGCGTGGAGACGGTTCCTGTACCGGAGATCGGTCCGGGCGAGGTACTGATTCGCGTTGCGGCGTGCGGCATCTGCGGTACTGACCTGAAGAAGATTCATACCGGGTCGCACGATGCGCCACGCATTTTCGGGCATGAGACGGCAGGAACGATTGCGGCGGTAGGCGCAGGAGTGGAAGGCTTTGCGGTCGGCGACCGGGTGATGGTGTTCCATCACATCCCGTGCGGGCACTGCTATTACTGCCGCAAAAAGACCTTTGCGCAGTGCCCGGTATATAAGAAGGTGGGCTGCACGGCGGGCTTCGAGCCTTCCGGCGGCGGCTTTGCTGAGTATGTGCGCGTGATGGACTGGATTGTGCGGCGCGGTCTTGTGAAGGTTCCCGATGGCGTGCCGTTTGAGCAGGCAGCGTTCGTGGAGCCGGTGAACACCTGCTACAAGGCGATCAAGAACCTGGACCTTGCACCGGATGAGACGGTGCTGGTGATCGGGCAGGGACCGATTGGGATTTTGCTGGCGGCGCTGGCTGCGCGGAGCGGAGCGCGGGTGCTTACCTCCGATCTTTTTCCTGAGCGGCACAGGATTGCGGCGACGTATGGATTGTCGCGGCCGATTGATGCGGGGAAACAGGACGTGATCGGGCTGACGCGCTCGGCCAGCGAAGGGCGCGGAGCGGATGCAGTGATCCTGGCTGTTGGAGGCAATTCGCTGATCAGGACGGCGATGGACGCGGCTCGGCCGGGCGGACGGGTCCTGCTGTTTGCGCAGACGCAGCACGGCGAAGCAGCGATTGATCCGGCAGCGATCTGCATGGATGAGAAGTTTTTGATCGGGTCATATAGCGCGTCGGAGGAGATTCAGGATGAGGGCGCCGAGCTGGTTTTTGGCGGGTACAGCGACGGCTTTGACTTGACGCGGCTTATTTCGCACAGGTATTCACTGGAAGATGCGGTCGAGGCGATTCATGTGGCGTCGAATCCGGGGCCGGCGTCGATGAAAATCTTCATTGAGCCGAAAGCGCCGGAAATGCCGCAAGTCTGAGAAAATAGATGCGATGGAACGGGAGATGACAGCCGCCGTTCTCTACGGCAAAGAGGATGTTCGAATCGAGCGGCTTCCTATACCAACGGCAGGCCCGGGCGAGATGGTGGTTCGCGTACACGCGGCACTGACCTGCGGAACGGATCTGAAGGTGTACCGGCGCGGCTATCACGCCAGGATGTTGACACCGCCTGTTCCGTTTGGGCATGAACTGGCCGGGAGCGTGCACGAGATTGGCGCTGGCGTAAAGCAATTCAAGGTGGGCGACCGTGTGGTGGCGCTGAACTCGGCGCCGTGCGATGTTTGCTACTTCTGCAGGAACGACCAGCAGAACCTGTGCGACGACCTACTGTTCAATAACGGAGCGTATGCGGAGTTTATTCGTATTCCGGCGCGGATTGTTGAGAAGAACACACTGTTGATTCCTGATAATTTGCCGTATGAGCATGCGGCGCTGACCGAGCCGCTGGCCTGCGTGATGCGCGGGCTGGATGAGTCCGCACCAAAGCCGGGAGATACGGTGGTGGTGATTGGCGCTGGGCCGATAGGGCTGATGTTTATCCATGCCGCGCAGATTGCCGGGCTGCATGTGATTGCCGTGGTCAAGCATGATGACCAGGTGGCTGCGGCGCGGACTTTCGGAGCGGAGAAAGTTGTGCAGACAACGGCGACGGATGATCCAGTGGCTGCCGTGCGGGCGCTCACGCCGGATCATCGCGGAGTGGACCTGGCCATTGAAGCGGTTGCGGTGCCCGCGACATGGCAGTGGGCGGTGGACATGGTGCGCAAGGGCGGGACGGTGAACTTCTTCGGCGGGCCGCCGTCGGGCACCAAGGTGGAGTTTGATACCAACCGGCTGCACTACAACGACATTACGATGAAGGCGAGCTTCCACCATACTCCGGCAACGGCGAGGAAGGCATTTGAGCTGATCCGGAGCGGGAAGTTCAAGTCCAGGGAGTACATCACCGGGCGGGCGTCACTGATTGAAGTAGGCGATGTATTTCGTAACCTGATGAATCGCTCTACGGACATCAAGACAGCGATCATTCCCTGAGGCAAGCATGACGGCGAGCACCGCACAATTGATCGAGCAGGGCTGGGCCGCACTGCCGGCGGAATATCGCATGCCGCAGACTCCGCCGACACTGGCTGAGGCGCGCGCGTGGTGCCAGCGGCTGACGGAGACGCACTACGAGAATTTCCACGTCGCGTCATGGCTTTTGCCAAAGCGGCTGCGTCCGCACTTTCATGCGATATATGCATACTGCCGGGTGTCGGATGATCTGGGCGACGAGACGGGCGACCGCGAGCAGTCAATAGCCCTGCTGGATATGTGGGGGCAGGAGCTTGATGCGTGCTACCGCGGTGAGACGCGGCATCCGGTGTTTGTGGCGCTGGCGGAGACGATTCGAGAGTGTGAGATTCCCAGGCAGCCGTTTGCGGATTTGCTGGTGGCGTTTCGCAGAGACCAGCGCAGGGTGCGGATGGAGTCGATGCAGGAAGTGCTCGACTACTGCCATTACTCAGCGAATCCGGTGGGGCAGCTGGTGCTGTACGTTTGCGGCTACCGCGATGATGAGCGGTTCCGGCTGTCGGACTACACTTGCACGGCGCTGCAGCTGGCGAACTTCTGGCAGGATGTGCGCCAGGACTACGCGCGCGACCGGATTTATTTTCCAGCGGAGGACATGCGGCGCTTTGGCGTGACGGAAGCGATGATTGCCGCGGGTAAGTTTACTCCGGAGTTTCGTGAATTAATGCGCTGCGAAGTTGAGTATGCGCGTGAGACGATGCGCAAAGGACTGCCGCTGGTCGGTATGGTGACCCACGACCTGGCCGTGGACCTCGATTTGTTTTCGCGAGGCGGCCTGGAGATTCTGCGCGCGATTGAAGAGCAGGGCTACGACGTACTGCGGGCGCGTCCTGCAATCTCAAAGACCCGCAAGGCCGCGTTATTTGTGCGCGCGATTACAGGCAAGCTGCTGGGCCGCGGCCTGGCGCAGCAGAGACCAGCCGCGTGACCGTCGCTGAAGCCTACGAGATTTGCAGACAGATTGCCCGGCGGGAGGCGAAGAACTTTTACTACGCCTTTGTGGCGCTCCCCAAGCACAAACGCGACGCGATATGCGCTGTGTATGCCTTTATGCGGCACGCGGACGACCTGTCTGACGATGAGACGCTGACCATTGAAGAGCGGCGCGCAAAGTTGAGCGCGTGGCTGAATGCATGGCACGGCGTGTTGCGCGGCGAGAGGACTGAGGACCCGGTCTTCCTTGCGCTGGCCGATGCGCGCGCCAGGTTTGAAATTGCGCCTGCGCTGCTGGATGAGCTGGTGGAAGGCACGGCAATGGATCTGCAGCGAGTTACCCATGCCGGCCGTTACGACACCTACGAGACATTTGACGATTTGTACCGGTATTGCTACTTGGTGGCTTCCGTTGTAGGGCTGGTGTGTATCCGGATCTTTGGATACATGGACGCGCATGCCGAGAAGCTGGCCGAAGAAACAGGGATTGCCTTTCAGCTCACAAATATTCTTCGCGATGTGAAGGAGGACATTGAGCGGAAGC
>JASHUR010000324.1 GCA_030039895.1 Acidobacteriaceae bacterium
TTTGAAATTGGCCTCTCGCTCACCAGCGCAGGCTCTGGCCTGGCCGCCAAACAGGGATACACCGGCAGCTTTTTCACCGGAGTCCTCGCCGTCGTCGTTGCAACACCTTGCACAGCGCCGTTCATGGGAGCAGCCATCGGATACGCGCTCACCGCCTCCGCTGCAACCAGCATCGCCGTCTTCACGGCCGTCGCCCTCGGCCTCGCTGCACCCTATTTGCTCCTCGCCTTCAACCCTGCATGGACACGTCTGCTCCCACGTCCCGGCGCATGGATGGAGGTCCTCAAGCAGGCCGTCTCCATCCCCATCTTCGGAACCGTCATTTGGCTCGTCTGGGTTTTCAATCAAACCGCGGCCGCAGCGTCGCTCGTATTCCTGCTCACGGCCTTCCTGCTGCTCGCCATCGCCGGCTGGATTCTCGGCCGCTGGCCTGCCAAGACTCCTGCCACCATCGCTGCAGTGCTCGTAGTCGCTGCGGCTGTAGCCGTTCCTTTGTGGGCCATCCACACGCTCGCGCCATCACAAGTCGCAAGTGTTCAAGACGCTGTCTGGCAGCCATTCAGCCCGGACTTAGTTGCCAGGTATCGTTCTGAGGGCAAGCCCGTATTTGTCGACTTCACCGCCAGCTGGTGCCTCAGCTGCCAGGTCAACGAGCGCGTCGTCCTCGACCGCCCTGAGGTCCAGGATGCCCTCAAATCCAGCGGCGTCGAGCTCATCCGTGCCGACTGGACCCGCCACTCCCAGGTCATCGCCGACACCCTCGCATCCCTTGGCCGCGACGGCGTCCCCACTTACGCCCTTTACCCCGCCAACCCCAACGATCCACCGCACTTGCTGCCCGAAGTCCTCACTCCCGGCATCGTCATCCGCGCACTCGACCAGCTCAAGGCCGGCGATTCTTCCGCTGCCAAGTCAGGTCTTTAAGCAAACACTCCCTCGTAATTCTCCGTCCAACTCACAATACGGAGATTCCTTCAAGGAGGCCCGCATGATCCGCCGCATCGCCCTCGCACTCACCTTTGCCATCACGCTTCCCGCATTCGCTGCCCGCGTTGGCGCGCCCGCCCCTACCTTCACAGGTACAGACTCACACGGAAGCACCATCTCGCTGTCCCAGTACCGCGGCAAATACGTCGTCCTTGAGTGGACCAACAAGGACTGTCCCTATACCCGCGCACAGTACGAAAGCGGCAACATGCAGGCCCTGCAGCGGAAATGGACTGCTAAAGGCGTCGTCTGGCTCACGATTCTTTCTTCCGCGCCCGGACACCAGGGCTACATGACCGCTGCTCAGGAGAACGCATGGATTCAGACGGTCCATGCCGATCCGACCGCAGCCATTCTCGATCCCGCCGGAACCATCGGCATGGCGTACGGAGCCAAGACCACTCCCCACATGTTCGTCATTAATCCAGAGGGCAAGCTTATCTATGACGGCGCCATTGACGACCACCCCACCACGGACCCTTCCGACGTAGACAAAACACACAACTACGTCACAGATGCCTTGACGGAAGCCATGGCCGGTAAGACCGTTGCAGCGGACTACACTCGACCCTACGGATGCAGCGTGAAATACGCCAGCGAAGGCGAATAACCAGGATTATGTTCGCAACTGGGGCGTCCTTGGCTTCTTGAACGCATAGATCACCGCCAGCAGCGGAGGCCCAAGCAGCACGCCCCAGAACGGAATGATGATCCCCAGCACAATCGGCACAAAGATGGAAGCCCACAGAGGCACGCGGTTCGTGCGCTTCAGAAGCACGGGCTGTAGCACCAGTTGATCGACCACCACAATCAGTGCATACAGCCCCAGCACCAGCCCCAGCCGATACACATCGTGTCCGCTGAACAGCACTGCCATCACCGGAAAGATCACGGTAATCACGCCGCCGTAGTGCGGCACAAACGTCATCAGACCGCCAATCAGCGCCCACACAAGGGCCAGCGGCACATGCAACAGCATCAGTCCGATCCACCACATCAGCGCCACGCAAAGCGCCTCGATCGTGACTGCTTTCCACCAGTTGAACAGCGCATTGGCTGCCGTGCGCACGTGGGTCTTCAAATCAGCCATAACCATTCAGATGCTTAGTCTTCCCGCTCTCCGCTTATAACTGCTAGCCTAGAGATATGAAATTCGGCGTGCTTGTCTTCCCCGGCTCCAACTGCGACCATGACACCTACAACGTCATTGCTGAGCTCGCGCATCAGCCCGTCACATTTCTATGGCACGATTCCGCCGACCTTCAGGGCTGCGACGCCATCGTGGTTCCGGGCGGCTTTGCCTATGGCGACTACCTGCGCACCGGGGCCATCGCCCGCTTCTCGCCTGTCATGCAGTCCGTCAAGTCGTTCGCCGGCCAGGGAGGACTCGTGCTCGGCATCTGCAACGGCTTCCAGATTCTCTGCGAATCAGGGCTCCTGCCTGGCGCCCTCCTTCGCAATGCCGGACTCAAATACATCTGCAAGCAGGTCTACCTGCGTGCTGAAACTACGGACTCACCCTTCACGCATACTCTCAAAAAGGACGAAGTCCTCAAGATTCCCATTGGCCACATGGAAGGCAACTACTTCTGCGACCAGGAAACACTGAACACTCTGCGCGCCGAAGATCGCATCGCCTTTCGCTACTCTACGCCGGAAGGCGGAGTAACTCCTGAGGCTAACCCTAACGGCTCCCTCGACAATATCGCAGGCATTCTCAATGAAGGGCGCAACGTTCTCGGCATGATGCCGCACCCTGACCGTTCCAGCGAGTCGATCCTCGGCTCTGCAGACGGATGGAAGATTTTCGCCTCCCTCACTGAATCACTCGCCGCAGCAAAATAGCTTTCCCTATGATCGATATTCACCACCATCTCCTATTTGGGCTCGACGACGGCTCCAAAGACATCGAAACCTCGGTCGCCATGGCGGAAATGGCCGCTGCCGACGGCATCACCCATATCGTTTGTACGCCTCATGCCAATGCTCGGTATCGCTTTGACCCCGCCGTTAATCAGGAAAAGGTCGAGCAACTCCGCGCGCGCCTTGACGGCATAATCACCCTCGGCCTCGGCTGCGATTTCCATTTGTCATTTGAGAACATCGAGGACGCACACAGGAACTTGTCAAAATACACCATTAACGGCAAGCAATATCTGCTCGTCGAGTTTGCAGACTTCTCCATCCCTCCACAGATGACCGATGTCTTCTACGAGTTCCTGCTTGCTGGCATCCAGCCCATCATCACCCATCCCGAGCGCAACACTATCATTCAGAAGAACCCACACCGTCTCGATGAGTGGCTTGAGCGCGGCTGCCTGGTACAGGTAACGGCGTCCTCGGTCACCGGACGGTTCGGCCGCATCGCTGAGAATTTCGCTCACAGCCTGCTCAGGCAGAACAAAGTCCACTTCCTCGCTACGGATGCACACAACCTCGACTCGCGCCCGCCAATCATGAAGGAAGCCTTCCATTTCGTCTCGAAACGCTACGGCGCGGAAACAGCGGAACGTCTCTGCATTGCGAATCCCAAGGCTGCATTTTTTGGAGAGGAATTCCCACCCCAGCCGATGCCGGAAACAAAAGAGACTTCATCCTCCGTTTCGGGCAAACGAAGCCTGTTGGGCCGTCTTTTCCGGCCTTCATAACCTGACTTTACATTTCTGTCTGCGAGGCACAGTACCCGCCCGGCGACTCAGTTGTAGCCTTTTGATTTCCTGTGGGCTAAAGGTGTAGAGAGCATGGAAGGTCGAATCGAGCTGCATGATTTGGTGGACGCGGAAGGAATCGAACCTTCAACCTGTCGATTAAGAGTCGAATGCTCTGCCAGTTGAGCTACGCGTCCACATGGGCGCCGATCGGTGATCGGGATTCAAGCAGGATGGGTGCGCGTTCCTGTTTCTCGCGCGCTTTTAAAAATATAGCACACTCGTCTTCGGAGAATTGGCCACCCGTATAGGCTCAGAAGGTGAACGACAGACCGCCTTCAACCGCGCGCACTGTCTGGGCAAAATACAGCACGCTCCCATCGCTTGAGACGAAGGGACGATAGCCCTCTGCGAGCAGATTCCTCACGTCCACCAGAGCTTCCAGGCCGTTCGGCAACACATTCCTGCAATGCAGCGGCTGCCGCACCAGGAGGCCAAGATATGGCGCAGGAAGGTTCTCATTGAAGGGATCTACTGCTGTCAAGGTGCCCGGTTGTTGCCAACGGTACGACGCTCGCCACTCAGTTCCCGCTCGCGTCATCGTGCCGCCAACCGCAGCAGAGTAAGTCGCAGTCTCTCGCGCTTGCAGACCCGAGAGCGCCTGCTGCATCGTGCCCCGCTGTGCAGATCCGTCCATCTGCAAAGCATCGCCGACGCCGGCCGTCAGGGCCAGCCACATCTTGTCGGGCATCATGTCGCCCAGTTCGGCAAGGAATCCAGTACCGGTGAACCCTGCTCCGGCGACTTCAACCAAATCGGTCGACGGGTCGTAAAGAACATTGCCGCTGTTCATGTCCGCTGCGGATATCTGTCCACCGCCGCTCACGAGCGGGTTGTCCACCTGGTCATGAAACACCGTCATTTGCATCCGGAACGTTCCGGCAGACTGCGCATAGGACAGCTCCTGATGCAGTCCATGCTCCATCAATAGCTGTCCGTCTCGTTCTGCGACCGCCGGAGTCAGCGTGTCGGCCTGGTCCAGTTGCGCAGCCTGTTCGAATCCAGGCGCTGTAGAAATGCGATAAGTCACCAGAGCGTTGCCGGCACTCACGTGAACAGAGGCAAAGGGATGGCTCGCCACTTGCGTCGTGCCCAAATGCACGATCTCGGTCTCGCCTCCGGCCTCGGCTCCAATCGCAGGCGTCAGGGTCATCGTCTCCGCAGTCCGAAAGACCATCGCCTGCAGTCCCTGCATGTTCGGGCCGCCTGCAATCTGCGGCTGGTCTATATACGCGGCCACAGTCCGCAGCGTCTGCCCAAGACCGATCTGCTTCTGATAGCCCACAACTGTATTGAATGTTGTGTCGTCTGACTGGCCGAGATCCGCGCGCAGGATCAGTTGCGGCGAATTATCACCCACACGCTCCATCTCAAAGTCGTGGTGAATGCCTCCATCCCCGAATCCACCCTCACCGCCGCGAATCGTCACCCTCGCCTTCAACTCAGGCTTCTGCCCGGCACCGTCCGTCACCACGACAAGCGGCCCGTCCTGCAGCATACGCAGCAATGGCTTGTTTGCAGACAGCCTGAGCGTCCAATCCCAATCATCGCGCGGCTCATTCACCTGCCGGGGCTGGGCCGGTAGCCAGCGGAACGCTTCATAAAGTGTGTCAAGAGTAAGATCAACGACCGCCTTGGAGTTTGCGGCGATGCGCAGGCCCTCGCGCAGAGTTGGCAGGAATAAAGATGCGCTGGCTTTTACTCCATACACACCGGGCACGACATTCTTTAGACGGTAGCGCCCTTGATCATCAGTGAAGGTTTCGGCAATGACCCCGAGGTTGGCATTCACCAGCTGGACCAACGCCCCGACCTGCGGCGCGCCTTGCACATCGCGCACTACACCTGAAACCGTCCCGGTCGTGGCGGCGCGGGCCGGTAGTGCAATCGCTGTCAGCAACAGCATTAAAACTGGGGCGACTATGGAAGACCGTCGGTTCACTTCTTTATCGTCGAGTTGCTTCCTGGCCTTTACTCCGATCTTTCATCCTGCAAGTTTTCGCGTGGATAGCGCTGCTCTTCGGCAACTCACCCAGGACCTAATCTCCCCACCACATGTTTACTCGACCGTAAAGGGTGCGGACTGGGCAATTTCCTGATTGGAGACGCTGTCGTCCACCTTTATCTTTACAAGGTACTTGCCCGGCTGCAGGCTGGCAAGTGGCAAGCTCTTCTCAATCGTCACTTGATCCAGGTGGGCGCCTAAATCCTGCGAGTTTTCACTCGTATCTAGTAATGTTTTGTTGGTATTAGCGTCGATGATTTGGTAGGTTATCTTCGCCGAATTTTCTTTGGTTTTTTCGCCGATTCCCAGGTTGTAGACCTGCATCCAGAAGTCCAGGTTCTGGTTGCGGTGGAAAGTAACCGGCTTCGACGGACTGTCAGACACCCTCGGACGCACAAATGTATTGCCGATTATAAAGTTCCCTGTGCCGATGTCCTTCGCCGGCACGCGGTACATCTTGTCGGAAAGAATCAGCGAAGACGCCGCTAGCTGGTCGTCGTTATACCGCGGCACATCAATGCCCCTCGCGTACACGCCTACGTGGTCAGGATTGTTGACGTCCTTGATCGCGATGTCCAGGCGATACCGCCCCGGACGCAGCGGAAGAGCCTTCCAGTAAAGATCCTCGTTGTTCATCGTCTTCGGCAGTAGCTCCGACGGCTGCTCAACCTCTACCGTGTCTTCAAAGGTCTGCACCACACGGTCCGTAATCGTCGATACGCGGCCGAATATGTTAACAACCCCCTTCGATACCCCATCCTTGGTGTTGAAGGTAATATCGCGGTTCTTGATCTGGATCGTAACCGGAACCAGAATCGTATCGTCGGTGACCTTTACAAAGTCCGTCTCGACATCAAATGGAAAAATTGGCCCTGTTAACAGCTTGTGGTTCGTCACAAACGATTCCAGGTCCTTGAACTTGACTACAGGAGGCGCCTGCAACTCCGCAAACTGCTCCAGCCGGTCAAACTCCTTGCTCTGCTGCATCGACGAATACGGCCCCGAGCCCAGTGTTTCCAGTCCGCCGTCAAGCCGCTGCGAGCGCTTTGCCATACCCATCTGCTCGTAGAGCGTATCCCCGGCTCCAGGCACATGCGCCAGCGCGTCTTTCGCGCCACGGTCCAGCGTCATGCGATAGTCCCCACACATGCAGGTATCTACAAATTCAATCGTCACATTGCTGCCAATTCCGTCAATGTAGCGGTAGGTCCAGTCCTCAAACGGATAAGTCGTAGTCTCGCCGCCACCTTCATCCATCGGGCGATCATAAATACCGCCACCAGGATGCGACTCAATGTCATCCGGAGGCCCGTACTTGATATAGATCATTCCGCGGTCCGTCATCCAGCCCGGCTCACCCGCTGCAAAGTGCTCGTTTGCGTAAGCAATGCGGCGATAAATCTCGTCTCGGTAGGTGTTGTCCGGTGAATCAGGATCGGGGTTTCGACGCTGCCAGAATTGCTCGATGAAGGCGTCGCGCTCTTCATCGTTGCTCAGGCTCAAAAAAGCCTTCCGCTCCTGATCCGTGATGATCCAGCGCACGTCCTCATCCAGCCACTTCTTATAGGTACCCTTCAGCTCTTGCCTGAGTTCCTTCTGCTGCTTGAATCGTTCTTTGTCAGACAACTTCCGCGTCAGCGGATTCTGGTTGTCAGGGGTACTCTGGTTATCGCTGGCCTGCGAACCCTGTTGTTGCCACCTTCGTGCGTGCGCGCTGGGAATGTATGCGATCGTGCTGATTGCAATCGCAAGAATAAGGGAAATACGACCCGTTTGCATACGCCGATTTACTGCTCCTTTACAGCAGTATGATTTTACGGTCTCAAAGCACCGGATTCAAGCTATCTTCATAATTCCCGGGCCTCATTTCGGTACCGCCCTGCATTTCCGGCCCTGTTATCATCGGGCTGGCTTCTCCTTTTCGCCCGATTGCACAGTCAAACAAGTGCCGAGGGAACTATTCGCACTTATTTTACGTAGCTCTGTCCAAAGGTATGTAGGAAACCGAGCACAGGAAGACTCGCTTGAAGAAGATCCTAATTATTGTTGCCGTCGTCTTGGTCGTCGCTGGAATCGTCACTCTCACAATCGTGCGGGCTCAGGCCGGATATACCAAGGTCATGACCGCAAAGGTCGTCCGCGAAAAACTCGTCTCGACCGTCAGCGGAACCGGACAGATCAAGCCGCGGACCTACGTCAACGTGGGCGCTGAGGCCCTGGGCCGAATCACCCATCTCTATGTCAAGGAAGGCGACCACGTACACACCGGGGAGATCCTCGCCACCATCGAGAATGTTCAGCAGGCCGCCAACGTCAACGGACAAAAGGACGCCATCGCCGCGGCGAAGACCGACATCCTCGCCGACATCGCCAATGTAAAGACCCAGCAGGCCACCGTTGAACACGCCAGGGCTGACCTCGTTCAGAAGTCCCTCGACTACAAACGCGCGAAGGCCCTCTATGCCGCCCAGGTCATGTCCAAGCAGGACTTCGACGCCAAAAAGGCCGCCTACGATACCGACCTCGCCACTCTCGCTCAAGCCCAGGCTGCCGTCGCCCAGGCCAACGCCGAGGTCGCCTCCGCCCGTGCCCACATGAACACCCAGCAAGCTAATCTCAAAGCCAACGTTGACCTCTACGACAAGACCATCGCCATCGCACCTTTCAACGGTATCGTCACCAACCTGCCCGTCCGCGAAGGTGAAACGGTTGTACCCGGCATTCAGGACACCAACGGCTCCGTTCTCATGACCCTCGCCGATACCTCCGTTATGACCGCGGAAGTCAAGGTCGACGAAACCGACATTGTCAACGTCGCTCTCGGACAAAAGGCTGAGGTCACCGTCGACGCACTTCCCGGCAAGGTCTTCATCGGACACGTAACAGAAGTCGGCGATCAGGCCCTGCTGCGCTCCACCGGCCTTGCCACCAGCCAGACCACCAGCGGTCAGGAAGAGGCCAAGGACTTCAAGGTTGTCATCACTCTCGACCACCCCAGCGACGACCTCAAGCCCGGCCTTTCCACAACCGCAAAAATAATTACCGCCACGGTTCCAAACGCCGTCGTGATTCCCATTCAGTCGCTCGTTCTGCGCAACCCCCATCCGCAGAAGGCTTCTGCAATTCCCACAACCGCATCCTTCTCCACGAATATTGCTGCCGCCGACCCCGGCCAGAATCCCAATGAGGTGCAGGGAGTTTTCATTGTGCGCAACGAAAAAGGCAAGCTGCGCGCGCATTTTGTTCCCGTCAAAACTGGCGTTACCGGCGTTACGGATATCCAGGCGCTCAGTGGAGTCGAGCCCGGCGACGAAATCATCACCGGAACCTTCCAGACGCTACGCGACCTTAAGGAGGGCGCCCTTCTCAAACGCGATAACACGCCGATCGCCGCACCGTCCGAATCTGCCTCCTCGTAGAATAGGGATAGTCGGGCACACAGGGTCCCAGAACGCAAAGGACCGCAGGAGCACTGGATGACGATTGACAGCATCGAGACAACCGAACCATCTGCAGCCTCAGCGGTCCCTTCGGGCGACGTTATCGTCGTCGAAGACCTCTGGAAGACTTACGACATGGGTTCCGAACAGGTTCATGCCCTTCAGGGAGTCTCACTTCGCATCGAGCACAACGAGTACGTTGCCATCATGGGCCCGTCCGGTTCGGGCAAGTCCACACTCATGAACCTCATCGGCTGCCTCGATACTCCTACCAAAGGCAGATACTGGCTCAACGGTCACCTCGTCAGCGACCTTAACGATGACGAACTCGCGCGTATTCGCAACAAGGAAATCGGGTTTGTCTTCCAGACCTTCAACCTGCTTGCCCGCGCCACTGCGCTCCATAACGTTGAGCTGCCCCTCATCTACAACGGGACGCCTTCAGCCGAACGCATCGAGCGCGCTGAGTCCGCGCTCCGCTCCGTCAACCTCGAAGACCGTATGAATCACAAGCCCAACGAACTCTCCGGCGGCCAGCGCCAGCGCGTTGCCATCGCCCGCGCCCTTATTAACCGCCCCTCCATCATCCTCGCCGATGAGCCCACCGGAAACCTCGACTCGAAAACCGGCGACGAGATTATGGCCCTCTTCGATCACCTCCACGATCGAGGTAATACCATCGTCCTTGTTACTCACGAGCCCGACATTGCCGAATATGCCGACCGCATCGTGCATATTCGCGACGGAAAAATCTTCTCCGACCAGCCCTCGGCCAAGGGCGCCCGGCTCTAATCTTCCCGCGTCCTCTGCCGATATGCCCTCCAGTACCGTCAGGAGAGCCGCGTGTCAGTCGTTCATTCTGTTCATCCGGATGCCGTATCCCACTTCCATTGCCCCCCGGAGTGGAGCTTCGGCCTCATGGCAGGCCGAAGTCCCGCCATGCTGCGGCTCTTTACGCAAATGCGCCACATCGCCGGGTATCTGCGCATTGCCACGCTCGAAGGCGAGCACGGTGCCGGCAAGCTGCTTGCCGCGCAGGCACTGCATCAGTTCAGCCCGGCACCTGAATCGCCCTTCGTGCCCTGCGCCGCTGCACAGCTCTGCGATACCCAGACAGGTCTCGCGCTCGTTCCATCGCGCGCTGCGTTCAAACCGGATTTCGAGACTCTGCCCGCCATCCGGCAATCCGCTGGCGGCAGTCTCGTTATCACCCACATCGACGAGCTGACTTCAGCACAGCAGGTCGGCCTCGTCGAACTGCTCCAGTGGATTGACTACCAGCACATCCAGCAGAACCTCAGCATTATTCCTCACCGCATCATCTGTCTCTCGGCACGGCCGCTGCGTAAGCTGGCTGCGATCGCTGCGTTGCGCACTGATCTCGCCAACCGGCTCAATGCTATCCGCTTCGCATTGCCGCCGCTGCGCGAGCGCCGCGAAGACATCCCGCTGCTCGCCGATCTGTTTGCCGCTCGCTTCTCAGAAACCCACGGCAAACCCCTCCGCGGACTTGACCCCTTGACCTATCCGCCGCTCATCGAGCACACATGGCCCGGGAATGTCCGTGAACTGGAAGCTGTCATTCAGGCCGCAGCGCTCTCCTGCCCCGGCCAATGGATTCGCCCTATCGACCTGCCCGCCCTCAACCGCGCGCCAGGGCCATCCGCACAGCCACAGACTTCGCCCTCACTGGACGACGATCCCAACCTCGATCGCGCCATCATGCGCCACATCCAGCATGTGCTCGCACATGTCGAAGGCAACAAGCTCCGCGCCGCCAAACTCCTCGGTATCAGCCGCTCCACCCTCTATCGGCTGCTCGACAACGCGTCTGCGCAAAAGGCAAGCTGATCTCGACGGCAATCTCTCCTCTCGGCTCCTTCCGGGAAGATCTGCACATCCGCGGCCAGTAGGAATCTCGCCATCCGTATGTCGGCCCGAATACGCGAAGCGCGTGTACCCGTGCGGTCATCACCAATTCGGCTTGCGCTTCTCTAAAAACGCACGTATACCCTCTTTGAAGTCCTTCGTCGCGCGCGCCTGGACATTGGCTTCCACTGCAAGCGCAATCGCCACATCCAGCCGCTCTCGCACCTGTTCACTCAGCAGCCGCTTGGTTGCTTCCATCGCCTGCGGGCTGTTCTCAACCAGCTTCCCCGCCAGCTTGTTCGCCTCATCCATCAGCTTCGCAGCCGGAACCACCCGCGTCACCAGCCCCAGTGTGTGCGCCTCATCCGCCTTGATCAGCCTTCCCGCCAGCAGTAGCTCGCGCGCCCGTTTGTCTCCGATCTGTTCACGCAAAAATGCTGACACAATCGCCGGGACAAACCCGATCCGTACCTCGGTATACCCGAACTTCGCCTCAGGAACCGCCAGCGTAAAGTCGCACACCGTCGCCAGGCCCATGCCTCCGGCAATCGCCGCGCCGTTCACCGCCGCAATCGTCGGCTTCGGCAGCTCATACAGTGTGCGCAACATCCGCGCAATCTGCATCGAGTCTGTTCTATGTTCCTCTTCCGTCTTCGATCCCAGCGCCTCCAGATGTCCCAGGTCCATACCTGCGCAGAAAGCCTCGCCCGCTCCCGTAAGCACCACAACCCTGCACGCCGCATCTTCCGCCGCGGCCTCCAGCGCCTGCGTCAGCTCCGCCATCGCCGCTGCGTTCAGCGCATTCCGCTTTTCCGGACGATTCAGCGTCAGCGTCAGCACGCCGCCATCGTGATGCGCTTGCAGCGTTGAATACTGTTGCATCTCACCTCTTTCGCAGCATCGGGAAAAGCTGCGAACCCAGTTAGGCCCGCGCTGGTATAGCCCCGAATCTAGCCTCTATCTCCTGCGTCGCCGCAATCAACCCATCCAGCGAAGCCAGCTCCGGCAGCTCTGCTCCCAGCCGCTTCAACTCCGCAATCGCAAGCTCCGTCGGCAGGTTCCCGACCAGCGCATCCTGCGCAAAAGGACATCCTCCCAGCCCGCCTATCGCCATATCAAATCGCCGAATTCCGCTTCCCCACGCCGCCGCAATCTTCGCCATCGCGTCATCAGCGCGCGCATGCAGATGCGCCCCAATCTCAATCGCCGCCGGCAT
>JASHUR010000033.1 GCA_030039895.1 Acidobacteriaceae bacterium
CAGGCCTTCTTTGTGTACGAACGGAAGCGATGTGCTTGGGCTGCCTGCAGCCATGTCTTTGTTCAGCGCCTGCTCCGGGGTATCGAAGGAGTGGGCCGCGCGGTTGTGGCAATCGATGCAGTCCATTGTGTGCCACTGGCTGTCAGGCGGACTCTTCGCGGAGGAGTCGAATTCGGTGATGGAGCCGTCTGCGTTGATCTTGCGAACCCACGGAATGGTCTGGTCCTGCGGGTCAGTCGCAATGTATTCGATGTGCGCGAGGTGTGCGCCGTGAATTCCGCTCAGATGCCCAAACCGGTCGCGTCCGCCGACATGCATGAGAACAACGGTTTGAGTCATGGAGTTCTTCGCATCGTCACCGAAGGAAGTTTCCACGACGAGCTTGTCGCCAATATAGGTATTGGGGTTGTGGCAGTTCTCGCAAGTGGTGTTGGCGGGTGGTACTTTGCCGTCCGCCATAATCGGGCGTGGATAGTCATGGAATATGACCATCATGAGCTGCTTGGTTCCGTTCACCTTGGCGTGAACAAATCCCTGAAATCCCGATGCGATGTGGCACTCTGTGCAGGCCACGCCGGAGTGGGACGACACGTGATAGGCAGTCCACTCCGGCGTCATGACGTGGCAGGCCTGACCGCAAAAGCTCGGCGTGTCCATGTAGGCAACGCCGCGATAACTCGCCGTGCCTACGATGACAAAGTTAATAAATGTGGCTACGACAACAAAGTCGATACCGTGGCGGAATGCCGGAGAATTCAGATCGATCTCAGGATAAATGGATGGCACCTCGCCAACGGCTTTAAGGTGCCTTTGCCGGAAGTACATGCCGATGGGGATAAGGACCAGGCCGAGAATGAAAAGCCCGGGCAGGATGAGGTCGACGATGATGCCTAGATATGGGTTAGCTGTACCACCGTGGCCAAAGAATTGTACGACCCAGAAGCCGATGAGGATCAGAGCGGTCGCCGTGGTCAGCGCCCCTCCGATCAGACTGGTGGTGTTGTTCCCGTAGAAGAAAAACGGCCGCAGCCAGTTCTTCTTGAATTGCTCCAGGTCTGGCATCATCAACTCCTGTCGCTGATTCCGCTGTTACTTTTTCTGCAATGTGCGGATGTAGGCGATCACGTCCTTGATCTGCGCATCGCTGAGTTTGCCCTTGTAGGCAGGCATCTTACCCTTGCCGCTCTCGGTCGCGGCAATCAGCGCGGCGTCGGTCTTCTTAACCAGATCCGGAGACTTGAACGGAATGGCCTTCATCGCTTTGCCTGCGGGCGTATTGCCGCTTCCGTCTGCGCCATGGCACATCTGGCATCTTGATTTGTATACGTCCGCGCCGGTTTGCGCGGACGCGGCTGTTGCTGCCATCAGGGCTGCCATCGATCCGATCACTGCCAGGTAAAGTGCTTTTTTCACTGAACTGTCTCCTGTGTCAAAAGATTTGCAGAAACATTTTACTGCGGTCAAAATTCGTAGTGCATTCCAAGGGTCACGACATTCGCATGAAAGTTTCTAGGTGCAGTCTCGCCTGCAGGCGATATGGTCAGGCCGGTTTGCAGGCCGGCAAGCGCGGGAGAATTGCAGGGAACAACCGGCGCCGGCGACGTGGGGGTCGGATTTGAGGTGCTGCAATATGGCGCACCGGAAGGGCCGCCCTCACCGTAGCCGTAGAAGCTGTACTGGGCTTTCCATGTCCAGGCCTTATGGACGGTCCAGTCAAGACTTATATAGGGAGACTGGTACGTGGACACAAGCGATCCATTCACGTCACGCGCATCATTGAAGAACCGGCTGCCGTCGACTGAACTTATGTTGTAACCGATATTGGAACGGAGAGAGTTTACGGGCGAGTAAATCAGAGCAACCGATGCGTACTGCGTGGGAGCGTCCATGAAGTCCCGGGCGGGTCCAAACTCGTAGTAGGTTGTTCCGCGAACGGTTGCGCCGGGGCATGCGGTTCCGCTGGGCGTGGCGGCGCCGGGCAGTTTGCTGCTGGCCGCAGCGTCGTAACAGATATTGGTTGCCGTATAAATGTCGCTGTAGGTGTAGTTAAGGTCGAGGCCATAGCGCTGGTTCGGCATCAGTACAGCGCCCAGGCTTACGGTCCGGCTGTAGTCAACGTGGTCGATCGGGCCAGCATAGGTAGCTTTGCCTGCCGCGACTGCGTCCTGGTTGTTGTTGGTGTTGTTGTGGCGCTCCCGGTCATTGAATACTCCAGTGAGGGTCATCCACGGCTTTGGCTTGTACATGGTATGCAGCCAATAATGCTGCTCTTCTCTTGGCTCCACGGGAGTGTACGTATTGTCGCTGTAGAGCGCTTCGACGCTGCCTTCCACGTTCCACTGTGTCGTTGGACGCACTGCCAGATTCAATATGCCGCCGTTCTCGTTGATCGTCACGGTTCCGTCTGTAACCGAGCCGACGAGCAGCGGAGTGTCGTGGGGAATGCCGACGGCGATGATGTGCTTGCGATAGCGATAGGTAAGTGAAAGCGTGGCGCGGGACCAGCCGTCCCAGGTCGCGGTCAGGTCATTGGTGAAGAATTTCTGGCCAAAGAAATTAGGCACAGAAACGCCGTTCGGGTTGCCCTCGAGAGTCGTGGTTCCCGGGGTCAGCGGGCCGGGATAATTGATAGTCTCGTCTCCCGGCGTGGCCGGGGTATTTTCGGTAGCCCCCTTGGAGGCGTAGGCAGTGCCGGGCTGCTGAACATTGGAGTAGGTCAGCTGTTCCGACAGCCGGATCGCGCTGGTGGCGTCCCACACAACGCCGTAGTCCACAGCGATCACCTCGCGCTTGGCGCTTGCATTGCCCGTATAGATGATCGAGCGCGTGGTTCCGGAAAGGCCCTGGAAATTCTCATAATAGTTGGGAAGGCTCATGTTCGCATTGGTGTAGCGTACATCGCCGTTCATCGCGACATTCTTGATGTTGGAGCTCTGGAACCGGAAGATCTCAGTCGGAAAAAGAACACGTGTGGGTTGCGAGCGCAGGTAGCTGCGGAGCACATCGCATGCCGGGTTGATGACCGGCTTACCTCCCGGGGTCGTCGACGGCGACAGAATGGTGTAATCCGTTGGGCTGGTGTACGCGCCGCCCATACTGTTCGTGTTGCAGGAGCTGATGCCGTAGGGAGTCAGGCTGTCCCAGGAGCCGAGCGCGACGGGTGTTCCATCGGCTTCCTGCACCAGGAAGCTGCTCGGCGCGAGAGTGAAGTATGAATTGCCCTTGTAGTGGTCGATGACCTCTTCATAAGTAAGTTTGATCTTCGTGGACGGCTTCCAGTCGATGCCTCCCACAAAATCGTCTGTACTGTTCCGCTGATACTCCTGAAGCAGCGCATTGGAAAAGCCGAAGATAAATCCTCCCGGGCTCAGGCTCGGACCTTCCTGAACATTCTGCGTGTACTCCACCCGATAGGTAACCTCCGAAAGAGGGAAGAGCGTCAGATTTGTGTCCGTCATGCGGCGCACGGTGTTGTACATGAACGGGGACTGGTCGACTTGCGGCCATGGGAGATGGCCGGTGGGCGCGTTCGAGGGCCCAATGGGAATCGACTGACCTGAAGGGATGTTCGGGTTTGCCAGCAGATCATAGTCAAAGTACTCGCGGAAGCGGCGGAAGGTCCCGGAAAATTCGTAAAGGTTGCCTTTGTAAAAATTCAACGTCGCGAAATTGCCCGGGTCGCCGCCGAACCCGTTGCTGTAGGCACTGAGCGAGTCAACAAGGGTATTCTTCGCGCCGGGGAGAGCGTGCAGCTCAAAGGTCTCGCCCAACACACGGGGCCCGGAGTGGAGATTGACTATGGTGTTGTACATAGCTCCGCTGCCGGTGATGTCCGCAGCGTGTCCGCCGAGGTCGATCGTTTCGTGAAGGGTATATCCCTTGGGAGCCGTCGGCGGGTCGACCGGCGCCATGTTCTGCGCTGAAGCGAAACCGGTGGTCATCAACAAAGCAGCGAGTCCAACTCCCCCCACAATGCTCCACGTAGTTTTGGTGGAGAACCGTGTTTGCCGCAGCCAGGAGAACCAACGTGTCTTCGTCATGATGATGCCTCACTCGCCACATCGAGATGTTGAACCCCCATACCGGGCCGCGCCTTTCGATGTGGGTGAGTGGCGCGGCCCAGCGACGCTACCTTATAAATGCCTGGTTGATATTCGACCCGTGAATCATGGTGTGGCAGCTGGTGCAGGGCGTCAGCTCCTGTGAACCCTCACTCACGCTGTGGAATGTGCCTTGAGACACCGGGCTGTGGCACTGGTTGCACAGCAGATTGATCGACGGCATGTTCAGCATCCGGGCATTTTGCGAGCCATGCGGGCTGTGGCATCCCAGGCAGCCGACTGCCTTGACCGCAGGATGTTCAAACACAAACGGTCCGCGCACATCCGTATGGCACCGGGTGCAGATTTTGTTCTGATCGACTGTGGACCGCAAATTGACGCGCTGGAAGGTGCCGTGCACGTCATGGCAGTCCGAGCATTTCACCACGCCTTCATTCACCGGGTGATGGAACGGCATATCAAATTGCCCTTTGACGTCGGCATGGCAGCTCTCGCACAGTTGTGGCTGGGCCTGTACCAGCAGGTCCTCGGATACCTTGGCCTCGTGCACGCTGTGGCAGCTCAGGCAGTTAATGCCGGCCTTGGCGTGCGGAGAGCGCTCGAAGTTTGGATGAGTGCCGGCGTGGCAGGTAAGGCACTGCGCATCGATCTGCGCGGGGGTCATCTTTGTGAACCGGAAGACCACCTTTGTGGGATCTCCGCCGCTGTCAACGTGGGCCTTGCCGGGGCCATGGCAGCTTTCGCAGGTCACTCCGTGCCCGCCGTGCATCAGGGCTAGCCGCGAATGCGGATTGTCCGGAAAGGTCTTGCCGATGTCCGCGTGGCAGGTCAGGCAGGTGTCAGAACCTACATAATCGGCGGAATTGGTAGCGCCTTTTTGTGCGACTGCGGCCTGCGATTGACCGGGCTCGCCTGCGGCGTTTACTTTCGTGACTTTCGAAAACCCTAGAAGTAGTGCGATCAGCGCAACAGATAAGAGCAAGCGCTTCATTTGGGCCTCCTGCGCAACAATCCGGAAAGTTGTTGTCTCCCGCCGGATACCATCGGCGGCACTAAACCCCTTCAAGTCGAGTCAAGAATAATGATTCCGCACGAATTTTTACTGTGATGACAGTCACAGATGCGAAAAATATTACGCCCCCCCCCGTGCAGCACAAGGCCAAAAAATCCTCAGCAAAAGCGCAATTGTGTGACCCACATCACGGCGCAATGCTCCGCGCCCTGATACGCCTGAACGGAGGCGTTGCCCCCGGGAATTCCGGGCGGGCTGGCCTGCTAAAGGCAAAAGTGGCGAAGAACGCAAGATGAACAGATGGAATCACGGAGATAAAACATCAACGAGAGGTCCGCGCAGGCGCATACTCCCTATGCTGCTGCGCGGGCTCTTTGGTGGACCTGCGAGCAGCGGGCTCGTTTTAACGCATCTGGTTCTGCCGGTCGAACCCGAAGCGATCTGGGACCGCATCGTTCTTTTCGAGGAAACCACCGGGCGTCCACCCTGGCTGCTTAGGCTCTTCATGCCTCACCCGGTACGGACAGCCGGAGACAAAAGCCGGGCCGGGGCGCTTGTCCACTGCATCTACCAGGGCGGCGATCTGGTAAAGCGAATTCTTGCCCTCGATCCGCCTTATCGAATAGTCTTCGAGGTCATTGAGCAGCGCCTTGGAATTGAGCAGTGCGTGGTTGCGCAAAGGGGGTCCTATGAGATCGACCGCATCGGCGAAGGCAGCGCGGTAATTCTCACCACTGAGTACCGGACCTACCTGCATCCGCGGTGGCTTTGGCGCCGCCTGGAGACGCTGGTCGCCCGCAAGCTGCACCTGCACATTCTGTATGCCATGCAGCAAAACATCCCGGAGGGAGCGCAGGTTACCCGGCTCTCGATGACCGGCGCTGCCGCCCCTACGGCACAGGCGGCGCAGCGCAGCTCATCCACCCCGCATGAGGGTCCCCAAATTGTGATCTGAGCTGCGGAGTTGCCGGACCCGGTTCCGAGCAAAACAAAAGACCGGCTGACAAGTCCGGAATCAGCCGGTCTTCTTCCTGGTTCCTGTCTCTGCTCACCACACGAAGATGCGGGCGCCACCGCCGGATTGGCGGATACGTCCCGTCATGATCGACTCCCTGCGAGGAGTCATCGAACCCAATTGTGCAGCAGGCAACGCCGGCTCCAGGCCAGCCAGATCTTCAACTTCCACAGCATTGTGCTGGTTCATGATGGATGCGGCGGCCTCGACCTGCGCAGCTGTGCCCGTAGCCAGAACGAGTGCTCCACCGCTTTGCACGCCCTGGACGTATGCATTCGCTTCCTCATCTGCGGCGCCGATTTCGCGGAGATCGCGGCAAAGGGCCGCCATGAAGTCCGTGTGCGGCGTGCTCAACAGGCCCTTGACCGGCAAATCCATGGGATCGACCACAACGCAAACCTCTCCCGGAGGTTGTCCCATTCCCTTGATCTCGCCTGCGACTTGCCTGGCTACGCTCTTGTCCTCGAACAATCCAACCACTGTCCTTGCCATATCGAACCTCCAATCCGAGTGCCTACCCGTTGGTATGAGTTGACTCTAAGTTTTGAGGCAGAGCCGGGGATGTGATGGGTGTCACGAGATAGTGTGACGGCAGTCACCGCAATATTTTGCTTCGATGCGCAACACTTTCGATTTATGGACGACCAAAGTGTCAATCACAGCGAATATAGGGACTTCGCCGCTCCAAGCGTGATTTTGGTAGCGACCGACCTTGATGACGACATCGATTATCTAATGCCGCATGCGGTAGCACAGGCCCGCGCCGCCAACTCCGCACTGGTGCTGGCCAACGTTGTACCGGCGGCAGAAGTCTCGGGATTTGACGCCACGGCGCTGTTGCCCGCGGAAGCGGCGGACAGAAAGCAGGAAGCCGAACGGAGGCTGCGCAACATCGCCAGCCTCATGAGAGAGGTGGGCATCCCATGCGAGGCTTTGGTTCGGTCCGGCTCTCCGGCTGAAGTGATTCCTGCGATGGCCAAAGAGATCGGCGCGGCTCGGGTGATTATCGGAACGCATGGCCGCCGCCGCGTAAAGAAAATGCTCCTCGGGTCGGTGGCAAACGCAATCCTGCGCAAGGTCGAGGTCCCGATCTGCACCATCGGGCCGCAGGCTTCCTATATGGCTCCCAACGGGGTGCCACGGCGAATTCTCCATCCCGTGTCCTTAAGTCCCGGATACCAGCACAGCGCCCGTCTGGCGCTCGAAATAGCCCAGTTCTACCAGGCAGCGATTACTCTGCTCCATGTTCTTCCCCGCAATGCGCAGGACGGTTCCGATGCCGAGATGCTGGCCGACTGGACCCGCGCAGAATTGAAGAAGCTGGTTCCTGATGAGGCGCCTTTGTGGATTCTGTCGTCCATCAAGGTTGAGCAGGGCACTGTGGTTCCCGGAATTCTGGACGCAGCCAATGAGATGAACGCGGACCTGATCATCCTCGGTGTGAATCCGGGCCAATCCTTCTGGTCCATTGGTGAAGACAATACGGCGTATGACATCATCCTGCAGGCCGGCTGCCCGGTGCTTACCGTAAGGCGGTCGCCTTCGGCACACGCGGGCGAAAAACAGCATGAGGATGGCCGTTCGATTTCCGCGGGCGCCGCCTAAATTGATCCCAGGTATCTCTATGTGATTGCCATGCCGTCTGTAAGTCATCAAATCGAAGAAGCCTCCCAGCCATCCGGGCCTCTGGCGATGCCTGACTTCCCCGAACTGACAGGCGCCGAGCTAGAGCACTTCAAAAGCATTGCCCAGGAGATTACGCATCCCGCAGGAGCGGTGGTCTTTTCCGAAGGCGAACCTGCCTCAGGCATTTACCTGGTTTGCTCCGGACAGGTCAAGCTGACTACTGCCTCAGGAAATCATCACCGGATGATCCTTAAGATCGCGCAGCCCGGAGACCTGCTTGGCCTGAGCGCCATCCTGAATGCTCTTCCCTATGAGGTCACAGCGCAAGCGCTTGTACAGAGCAGCTTCAAATATGTCGCTCAGCAGTTCTTTCTCGACTTCATCCGGAATTCAGCGGAGGCCGGATATGCGACCGCGCTCGCGCTTGCCCGAGAGCACTATGAGCTCTTTCTTGGCGCACGGCGGCTGGCTCTCGCACCCTCCGCAACCGCGCGCGTCGCTCATGTTCTGATCGAATTTCTGCGTTCCGCCGGCGTCCAGAGTCCATCTCAATCATTTCCGCTTCTGCTCACGCACGCTGAGCTTGCAAGCCTGGCCGGCACCTCGCGGGAAACGGTCACCCGGCTCCTCAATCAGTTTGAACGCGAGGGCATCATTGCCAGAAAAGATTCCGTGGTCACGGTCATACGGCTGTCGCAGCTGAAGCAGTTTGTGAGCTAGGCCGCGGCCGGCAGCCTTCGAACGTTGTGGAACGACCTCACGGCGCTCA
>JASHUR010000325.1 GCA_030039895.1 Acidobacteriaceae bacterium
GATTCCAGTCAGGCAGCGCTACATCCTCCGGTCTCGCGGCATTGTCGAGAACCAGCAATCGGTCCCGCAACTTTTCAGCGTGTTCGGGCTGAATGCCCGCCTTACTCCCCGTTCTGTAGAACTTCTCCAGACCCTTGTGCTGGAAGCCCTTGATCACTGCCGTAGTGTATCGTGTAGCGTTACAGTTGTCAACCGGCTCATTGGCTAGTCTGGCTGGGATGGAGTGAACAGGATTTGTGGTGACCCTGGCAAGATTCGAACTTGCGACCTGCGGTTTAGGAAACCGTCGCTCTATCCATCTGAGCTACAGGGCCACTTATCAAATTGTTCGCGACGGTTTCAGGAAACCGCCGGCCTACTCCTATTTTTCCGCCCTTGCGGGCGATGGCCACCTGAGCTATAGGGCCACTTGTCAAATTGTTCGCGACGGTTTCAGGAAACCGCCGGCCTACTTCTATTTTCCCGCCCTTGCGGGCGATGGCCACCTGAGCTACAGGGCCACTGCTCATCATGATGATAACGCACCGAGTGCGATGCAGATGCCGCGCCCAGCATTGATAATGGTGGCGCTGAACAAACAGCCTGTGAGCGATGTGTAAAGGAGATGGGCTTTGATGAAAATGTCGAGACGGGAGATGCTGGGGCGGTCGTCGCTGCTGGTGGGAGCGCTGGGGGTGGGGATTCCGGCGCCAGGAGCACTGGCGCAGGATGACGGGCGCAAGCTGAAGGTGGTCGTGGCCGGTGCGCATCCGGATGATCCGGAGACGGGATGTGGCGGCACGATTGCGCGGTACACGGGACTGGGGCACGAGGTAACGATCCTCTACCTGACGCGCGGCGAAGCGGGGATTCCGGGCAAGACACATGCCGAAGCGGCGCGGATTCGCACCGCCGAGGCTGAAAAGGCCTGCGCGATTCTCAAGGCGAAGCCGCTGTTTGCCGGGCAGATCGACGGCGACAGCTTCGTGAACAATGCGCGGTACGCAGAGTTCCGCAAATTGCTGGACGCCGAGCAACCAGACATTGTATTCACACAGTGGCCGGTCGACTCGCACCGCGACCACCGGGCCACTTCCCTGCTGACCTACGACGCGTGGCTCAACGGAGGCAAGCAGTTCGACCTTTACTACTACGAGGTGGACGCGGGCGAGCAGACGCAGAATTTTCACCCCACCAGCTACGTCGACATTGACGCGACGCTTGAGATCAAGCGTGACGCGTGCTTCGCGCATCAGAGCCAGCTTCCGGCAACGACGTTCTGGCCGCTGCACTCGAAGATGCAGGAGTTCCGCGGCATTGAGTGTGGCGTAAAGAACGCGGAGGCATTCATCGCGGAAGCGCAGAACCGCGAGTTGGGTGCGCCGGTGAAGGCGTGAGCGCTAGAATCCCGCCGGACGCTCCGCAGCGACTCCCAAAGCCTGCTCCAGGGCAATGCCCGCTGTGCAGAGGCGGCCTTCTTCAAACGCAGGCGCCATAAGGGTCACTCCCTGAGGAACACGGTGCGGTGGATTGAATTTCGGCAGCGGGAACGCCGGGTTGGGCGCCCAGTCGCTGCGTGCCTCGGAGACTTCGACGAAGCCTGCGCGCAGGGTAAGCGACGGCTGCCCGGTGAAGTTGGTGATGGTCAGGGTTTCATCGCGCAGAGACGGAACGAGAAGCAGGTCAACCTGCGAGAAAATGCGCGCCATCTCGGCGGCAACCTTGCGGCGGAATCGGTCGCATTGCACATAGTCAACAGCGGAGAGGAAGCGCGACTGGCGGAAGGTATTGGGCCAGGCGTCGGGAGTCTGTATGCGCATGGTGTCGACCTGGTTGTCGAGGGTGATTTTCTCGAAGGCGGCGGCGGACTCGGCGAAGAGGATGACGTTGAGATCGTCGTAGGGCCAGTCGGGCAGCGAAACCTCAACGGGTACCATGCCGAGCTTGCGCGCGGTTTCAAGCGCGGCGCGGTCGACATCGGTCGCGGGCGGCTCATGCATCCACCTGGGGAAATAGCCGAGGCGAAGGCCGCGCACGGAGGCGGCTGCGTCAAAGTCGAGATGGCTGGGGACGCTTTCGAGGTCGCCGGGATCGGGGCCGGTGATGGCATGAAGGACGAGCATGGTGTCTTCGACTCTTCGGGCCATGGGGCCGAGCTTATCGAGCGACCAGCAGAGGGTCATGGCTCCGGTGCGCGGCACGCGGCCATAGGTGGGGCGCAGGCCGGTGATGCCGCAGCGCACGCTTGGACTGGTGATGCTTCCCTCAGTTTCGCTGCCGATGGCGAAGGCCACGAGGCCTGCGCCAGTGGCGGCTCCGGGACCGGCGCTTGAGCCGGATGAGCCTTCCTCGAGCAGCCAGGGGTTCGTGGTCTGGCCGTCGAACCAGATGTCGTTGAGGGCGAGCGCGCCCATGCTGAGCTTGGCTACGAGCACTGCCCCGGCAGCGTTGAGGCGGTCGACCACAACGGCATTTTTTGAGGGCACGCGATTGCGAAAAGGCTCGGCCCCGTACGTAGTGCGGATGCCCGCGGTGTCGAGCAGATCTTTGGCTCCCCAGGGAATGCCGTGCAGAGGGCCGCGATAGTGCCCGGCGGCGATTTCGGCGTCGGCGCGGCGTGCCTGCTCAAGGGCGTGGTCGGGCGTAAGCGTGATGACACAGCGGAGTTTGGGGTCGTAGCGGTGGAGACGTTCAAGGTAGATGTTGGTGAGGCGCTCAGAGGTGAGCTTGCGCTGCTCAATCCAGCGCGAGAGGTGCGAGACCGGCGCCCAAGCAATGTCTTCATCGCTCGCAGGCAGCGGGCCGGGGTCGGCGTGGCTGCGGATGAAGCGGTCGTGCGCAGGACCGGAGGGCATACCGGGTTGCACGGCACGAACCGTCGAATACGGAGCCAGATCGTCTTCGAGGGTAACCTTGCGTGGACCAGTGCGATGCTCGTACAGCGGAGCCATAGCCTGACGCCAGCTCTCGGCAGCTTCTGCCAACTGGGGCGCGGTCAGCTCCACACGCACGAGCTTCTCAGCTTCCGCGAAGGTTGCGGCGGAGACCTCTGGGCCGACGGCGGGCGCGGTGGCAAACGCGGGCGGCTGGCCGGGAGGCGGCGCAGATGGCTTGGCCGGTGGCGACTGCTGGGCGTCCATTTTCGATGTGACGGAGGCCGCTACCAGACCGGAAGCGAGTCCGGCTGCTGATTGGGCCAGGAACTGCCTGCGCGACTTTTTCATTCCACGCCTCAGGGATTTGCGAAGGTGCGGGGGATCCAATGAGGACTATAGCATTGAGTACCGGACGGAGTATGATGCGACGCATTCGATTGTTGCTGGCACAAAGCGGACTCTGACTCGGAATGGAGGACCAGACATGCTGGAGGGAAATCGATTGATGGCGTTTGTGCCGGTGTCGAATGTGGACTCGGCGCGGCAGTTCTATCGCGACAAGCTGGGGCTGAAGCTGGTTTCTGAAGACGGCTTTGCGCTGGCCTTTGACGTGGAATGCGTAGTGCTGCGCGCGACGCTGATTCCAAAGTTCACGCCGCAACCGTTCACCGTGCTGGGGTGGCAGGTGCCGGATGCTCACGCGATGGCGAAACAGCTTGCGGCGGGCGGTGTGGCGCTGGAGCGGTTTGGCGGAATGAACCAGGACGAGGACGGGCTGTGGCACGCGCCCGGGGGCGCGCTGGTTGGATGGTTCAAGGACCCGGACGGGAATATCCTCTCGATCACGCAACTGCCGTGAAGGCTACGTGGCACGGGACTGCTCTTCAGAATCGAACCGGAAGCGGATGACCTTATGAGCAAGCAGCCAGTTAATGCCGTAGATGATGGGCAGCATAAGCCCGATCAAGGTCCCGATGCCGACGAGTTGGGCCAGCACCTGTCCTTTGGGGAGATTGCTCAGGAAGCCAAGCGCGAAGAGTCCCCACAGGGCTGAGACGCCGTGCACGGCAACGGCCCCGGAGGGATCGTCAAGATCGAAGAACACACTGAGAAACCACTGAGCCGGCGGCACCAGCACCCCGGCAACTATGCCCACAAAGAGCGCGGAGGAAGGCGTGACATAGGCGGCGACGGCGCTGCTCGCAACCAGCCCGGCAAGCCAGCCTTTGGCACAGAGCGCAATGTCCGGTTTCCCGAAGAACATTTGTGAGATGAGCAATGTGACAAGCAGCGAGGCCGATGCGCAGAGCAGCGTGTCGATGGCCACCGGAACGAGTGAGACGCTGGTCAGGCTGGCGTTGAGAACCGCCCCGAGCGAGTTGAGCGCGAGC
>JASHUR010000326.1 GCA_030039895.1 Acidobacteriaceae bacterium
TGCTGGCGCGGGGAGAGTCAAAGACCGCGGCTCTGCTGAAGGCCGCTGAATGGCTGGAAGAGGTGGAACTGGGCGACCGGGCCGAACACCGGGCCGGTGAGCTTTCCGGTGGCGAACAACAGCGTGTATCGCTGGCGCGCGCCCTTGTGACTGGACCAAAAGTTCTTCTGGCAGACGAGCCTACGGGCGATCTTGACAGCAGAACTTCAGGGGTTGTTTTTGATTTGGTGGAACGATTGCACCAGATGCATCATTTGACATCGATCATCGTGACGCACAATATGTCGTTGGCTGAGCGATGCAGCAGGGTTTTGCGGCTGGAAAAAGGCCGCTTGCAGGATGTCTCTCCGTTGGCAAGCTAAGCGGAGAGCTGGCAGTAGGGCAATTGCGGGATTTGGATGCGGAAGAGCGCACCCAGCCCGAAGGCCGCTCCACCACTGGCCCAGGATTTAAGGCCGGGGCGGCGATTTGGACGAAGGCGCTGAGTATTTTCAGTACCTGCGGGGTTTAAGCCGGCAGGACCGGAACGATTCAGAGGCCTTTGAGGGGGAATATGTTCGAACGCTACACGGAAAAGGCACGGCGCGTTATCTTCTTCGCCCGGTATGAGGCCAGCCAGTTCGGCTCGCCTTACATCGAGACGGAACACCTGCTGCTTGGCCTCCTCCGCGAGGACAAGGCGCTGACCAACCGCTTTCTTCGCTCACACGCATCTGTTGAATCCATTCGTAAGCAGATTGAAGGACATACCACCATTCGCGAGAAAGTTTCGACTTCGGTCGACTTGCCGCTCTCGAATGAGTGCAAACGCGTTCTGGCCTATGCAGCTGAGGAAGCTGAGCGGCTGTCGCACAAGCACATCGGAACCGAGCACCTGCTGCTCGGCCTGCTGCGCGAGGAAAAGTGCTTCGCGGCGGAGATTTTGCAGGAGCGCGGGCTGAAGCTGGCCGCGATCCGTGACGAGCTGGCGCGGACCACGCAGGAGAAAGCCCCGCAGCAACAGCGCAGCCGCGAGTCAAGTCTGCTGGCGGAGTTCTCGCGCGACCTGACCCAGGCGGCGCTCGACAACCAGCTTGATCCGCTGGTGGGTCGCGACGCCGAGCTGGAGCGCGTGGTGCAGATTCTGTGCCGCCGTACCAAGAACAATCCGGTGCTGATCGGCGAGCCGGGCGTTGGCAAAACAGCCATCGTCGAAGGACTCGCGCAGCGCATCGCAGACGGCGACGTTCCCAGCTTCCTTTCCGAGAAGAAGGTGCTGGCGCTCGATTTGTCTCTGATTGTGGCGGGCACCAAATACCGCGGGCAGTTTGAAGAACGCCTGAAGACCATCATGAAGGAGCTGATGGAGAACCAGAACTCCATCGTGTTCATCGACGAGCTGCATACGCTGGTGGGCGCGGGCTCGGCGGAGGGATCGCTCGACGCGGCCAACATCCTCAAACCGGCGCTCTCGCGCGGCGAGATCCAGTGCATCGGCGCAACCACGCCGGGCGAATATCGCAAGTCGATCGAGAAGGACCGCTCGCTCGAACGGCGCTTCCAGGCTGTGAAGGTGCCGCCGCCAAGCGAAGAGGACGCGGTGAAGATCATCATGGGCATCAAGGACCGCTATGAGAAGTTCCATGCGGTCAGCTATACGGATGATTCGATCAATTTTGCGGTGTCGCACTCGAACCGCTATATCCCCGACCGCTTCCTGCCGGACAAGGCCATCGACCTGATCGACGAGGCCGGCGCACGCGTGAAGCTGCGCCAGACCTCCCTGCCCGAAGAGATCACCGAGGTGCAGAAGCGGATCAAGTTCATTGTGCACCGCATGGAGAACGCCATTGCGAATCACGAGTTTGAAAAGGCGCGCTTCTACTCTGACGAAGAACGCAAGGAACGCGAGAACCTGCGCACCCTGCGTGATAAATATCACCTCGACGACTCGACGGCAGGCATCGTCGGCCGTGAGGACATTGAGGACGTGGTGAGCCGCTGGACCGGCGTGCCCGTCACTTCCATCAAGGAAGAAGAAACGCAAAAGCTGCTGCGCGTGGAGGAGGAGCTGCACAAGCGCGTCATTTCGCAGGACAAGGCGATCTCGGCGCTGGCGCGGGCCATTCGCCGATCGCGCGCGGGCCTCAAGTCTCCGCACCGCCCCATCGGATCGTTCCTGTT
Source organism: Acidobacteriaceae bacterium (assembly GCA_030039895.1). GTDB lineage: Bacteria > Acidobacteriota > Terriglobia > Terriglobales > Acidobacteriaceae > Silvibacterium. Next base: position 2,164 of record JASHUR010000326.1, read on the forward strand.
CCTCGGACCGACCGGCGTAGGCAAGACAGAGATGGCGCGCACGCTGGCGCAGTTCCTGTTCGGATCAGAAAAATCGCTGATCCGCTTTGATATGTCGGAGTTCATGGAGAAGCATTCCGTCTCCAAGCTCATCGGCTCGCCTCCGGGCTATGTGGGCTATGAGGAGGGCGGTCAGCTCACCGAGCGTGTGAAGCGATCGCCGTATTCGGTCGTTCTTCTGGATGAGATCGAGAAGGCGCACCCGGATGTCTTCAACATCCTGTTGCAGGTGTTTGAAGACGGTCAGTTAACGGACGGCCTCGGCAACACGGTCGACTTCAAGAACACCATCCTCATCATGACCTCGAACATCGGGGCGCGGCACCTGCAGCGCAAGCAGGGGTTGGGCTTCCAGAGCGACCGTGAAGACCTGGTGATGGACAAGATCGAAGACCTGGTGAAGGGCGAGGTCAAGCGCACCTTCAATCCTGAGTTCCTCAACCGTATCGACGAGATCATTCTGTTCCAGTCGCTCACGGATGCGGACCTCATCCAGATCGTCGAACTGCTGCTCTCGCAGTTGAACGCCAACCTTGTCTCGAAGGCGATCACGATTTCCGTCACGCACGACGCGAAGAAGTGGATCCTCGATAAGACCATGGTCGACCGCACGTATGGGGCGCGTCCGCTGCGCCGCGCACTGCAGAGGTACGTGGAAGATCCGCTGTCGGAGGCGCTGATTGCGGGCAACATTACGGAGCGTCCCGCGTTCCTCGAGGTCTATCTGGAGAACAATCAGCTCTACTACCGCCCGGTCGGGCAGGAAGGCGCTGAGAAGGTCGAAGGAGTGCTGCTCTACAGCTGACAGCAAAGCGAAGAAGCCCTGCCCGCACACGCGGACAGGGCTTTTCTTTTGGAGAAGAAAGCTGTTAGATAGGCACGACCTTGCGTGCCGCTGTGTACGCATTAGAAGCGGTATCGACAACGTTATCGGCAATGTCCTTGCCCCGCTTTACATATCGCTCGGCCTGTTCGCTGATAGTGTCCGCGGCTTCCTTCAAATAGTCGCTGGCATCTTCCAACCCGCGGCGAAGCTGACGGCGGGTCCTGACACCGGATTGCGGCGCATAAATCAGCGCAACGGCGGCTCCAGCAGCAAATCCTACAGTAAAAACAGCCCATAGCTTAAGGGCGTTCATCAGGTAACGATCGTTACTCATGGGTCGCACTCCTTTGTTGTTTGGTGGGATAGCAGTTGCGCAATTTTGGTTGCTGCCACCGGGCGCGCGCGAACCCACAGCATATGCGACCGCCGCGCAAAAATGATTGCATCAGGAACAGTGCAGAGCGTGTGAGCACTTGTCAATACTGAGGATCAGGGTTGCCTCGCCCAATAATACACAGGCTTTTTCACAAATCTGTTGAAAATAAGAGCGCAAAATCCTCTTGCAAGGGGCTCGGTTTTTATGAGAAGCTGCGCGTTTTGCGTAGTGATTGTCTGCTGCCCGGCGGGCGCCGCCGTTATGCAGCGTGTGGGGTACAATCGAAGCAATTGCACCCCTTGGGTTGCACCCCTGGATCGCGAAAAACACCACACACATGCCTGGAAATAAGATGCTGCACGCCGCCTCAGTCGCGGGCAAGAATGGGTTCTCTCTCATCAGCGATGAAAAGTTTCGCGAGTTGTATCTTGCGCTGCTGCAATGCAGCCTGCTTGACGAGCGGCTGCGCACACAGGCGTGCTATGAGCCGTGGACGGGACATCTGGCCGGCGCTGCCGGAGTGTCCGCCTGCCTGCGCGCGCACGACACAGTAGCACCGACGCCGCGAGGCGTAATCGCTCGGTATCTGCATCAGGGATTGTTTGACTTTGGCATGTGCAAATCCGCGCCGACATCCGCATCGCATCTGGCAATGGCCAAAGGCGAGGCCTTACGGCACAAGCTTGAGAAACTTGGCCATATCGTCGTGGTGTACGCCGCCACCGGCGAGCCGGACGCGATGCGCGCCGTCTTTCACGCAGCAGAGCGCCAAACCTTGCCAGTGCTGTATGTGCTTGAAAGCAGCACTGCGCTGGAGAAGATCTGCGGGAACGTTCCAGTGATCCGCGTGGATGCCACCGATACCGTGGCGGTGTACCGCGTGGCGCATGAATCCGTATCACGCGCACGCGATGGCGGCGGCCCAACGATCATTGAGTGTGTCATGTGGCCCGGCGAAGGCGGCGATGAGGACCCCTTGGTGAAACTTGAAAATTATCTCGCTGCGAAGAAGCTCTTCCGCCGCGACTGGAAGCAGCGCCTGGAAGAGAAATACAGCCGGGCGGTAACGGAAGCCGTCGGCACGATTCGCCCCGTCGTGATTTGAGAATGCCGCTGACTTTTTTTGCAAAAAACGCATCAGACAGACTCATATACACCTGCCTTGAAAATGCTGTAGCCTGAAGCGAGCAAGCTAGACAACGATCAGCCCCCGGCCATGACCGGTCCGGCATATCCCCATGATCACCTGAGGTGTAAGTGAGAACTGTCCCGTCGATTCTTTTGCTGGCTGTGCTGGGATCCGGTCTTTCTTCCGCTATCGCGCAATCCGGCATGACGGGCCGCCCCGAACAGATTGCATTTACGGGCGCGGCTCCAGCGCAACAGCAGCAGCAAGGTCTTCCTGCGAACTACCATCCGGCGTCCCCCATTATTTACACCAGTTCTCTCGGTTCGACCTATGTGCCCATGGACAGCTGGGTGTACCCGGCGCTGGACCGCCTGCACAGCATGGGATATCTGGACACGGCCTATATGGGCATACGTCCCTGGACGCGGCTGAGCATTGCGCATATGCTCCAGGCCACAGCCGACAAGATTGACGCCAACCCGAACGACGATGAGGCGCGCGAGATCTACCTGGCGCTCGAAGACGAGTTTTCTCCCGACCAGGAAGGCCCCAGCAGCCTGCGCACAGCCCAGGCAGACATCGACAGTGTGTACAGCATCTTCCGCGGCATTACCGACACGCCGCTGAACGACAGCTACCACCTCGGGCAAACCATCGTGAATGATTATGGACGCCCGTACCAGGCCGGCTTCAACGACTATTCGGGCTTCAGCGCGCGGGCTGACGCAGGGCGCTTCTCGCTCTATTTCCGCGGTGAATATCAACATGCGCCAAGCGCCACTGGTTATTCACTGGCCCAGGCCACCTACCTCTCGCAAAGTGTTGATCTGATCAACTTCGCCGCAAACCCAGTACAGGCCACGATCCCTCTGGGCCCGATTGCAGCAGAAAATAATTTCCGAATCATTGAGGCCAGCATCTCTTACCATCTGCTTGGACATGAGATTTCATTCGGCAAAAACGACCAGTGGTTGAGCCCCGCTTACGGCGGCGCGATGTCATGGAGCACAAATGCAGAGGCACCATACACCTTTGAGATCAACCGCGTGGAGCCGCTGCGCATTCCCTTGCTCTCGCGCGTCACGGGGCCGTTCCGTTATGAGTTCTTTGTCGGCAGCCTGAAAGGCCATACCCATCCAAATTCGCCCTGGGTGCACACGGAGAAGATCAGCTTTAAGCCAACGCACGACCTGGAGTTCGGCTTTGAGCGCACTGTGATCTGGGGCGGACGCGGGCACGGCTGCTACAACCCCAGCACCGGCGAAATCGACCCTTGCAATGAGCCGATCACGCTGCACACCTTTTTGAAGAGCTTTTTCAGCATCCAAAACGTATCCTACGCCGAGAAGTTCTCGCGCGACGATCCGGGCGCGCGCTTTGGCAGCTTCGACTTTGACTACCGCCTTCCCTACCTGAGCCATTGGATCACGCTGTATGCGGATTCCGAGGCGCACGACGATGTGAACCCAATCAGTGCGCCGCGGCGCTCGGCTGTTCGCCCCGGCATCTACCTTTCGCGCTTCCCCGGTTTGCAACATCTTGACCTGCGGGTGGAAGGGGTATCGACCGATCCAGTCAGCGACGAGAATGCGAATGGTAACTTCCTCTTCTGGGAAACCGTCCAGAAACAGGGCACGACGAATAAGGGCTACCTGTTCAGCGACGCCATTGGGCGAGACGCCAAGGGTGGACAAGCGTGGCTCACCTGGCACCTCTCGCCAAAGGAGTTCGCGCAGTTCTCCTACCGCAATGTCAAGGCGGACCAGAAGTTCATTCCTTCCGGCACCACGCAGAACGATTACCAGTTCGCGGTGCAGAAGCGCTTCCTGAAGGACATCGAAGTGCGCGGCTGGGTGCAGGCCGAGCGCTGGGTCGCCCCGTTTTATCAGCCGGGCGTGCACCACGACACGACTGTGCAGGCGCAGATCATCTGGCATCTCGGACAGCATGCCTCTCTGTAACCATCGCCAAGCACAAAACGCCCCCATCGCACAATGAGGGCGTTTCGTTTTGGATGAAAGCTACTTCAACCGCACGCGCAGATCGCCGCCGGTCATCTCTTTCGGCTTTTCGAAATGCAGCATGTCGAGGATGGTTGGCGAAATGTCACGCAGCGAGCCGTCCGGTCTGAGCGCGTAGTCCTTCGCGTCCTCGCACACCAGGATGAACGGTACAGGGTTGGTGGTGTGCGCAGTGTGCGGGCTGCCGGTCACGGGGTCTACCATCAGCTCGGCGTTGCCGTGATCTGCGGTGATGAGCATGGAGCCGCCGTTCTGCCGGATAGCCTGATAGATGCGGCCCAGGCATGCGTCGACTGTCTCTACACCCTTGATGGTCGGTTCAAGCTTGCCGGAGTGGCCCACCATGTCCGCGTTGGCAAAGTTGACCACCAGCACGTCGAACGCTGTGTCCTCGACGGCCTTGACCACAGCATCGGCAATACCCGCGGCAGACATCTCCGGAGCAAGATCGTAAGTCGCCACTTTCTGCGAGGGCACAAGCAGGCGGTCCTCGCCGGGGAACGGCTTCTCGATGCCACCGTTGAAAAAGTAGGTAACGTGCGCGTACTTCTCTGTCTCCGCCACGCGCAAATTGCGAAGCTGCGCCTGCGCCATCATGTTCGCCAGCAGGTTCTCCATTGACTCCGGCAGGATGATCATGGGCAGCGTAAACAGCTTGTCGTATTGCGACATGCACAGATAGTGCAGGTCCTTCGGCACGGTATTGCGCGGGATGGTGCTGTCGAGGTCCTCCGCGCCCGGCAGGTCGCGGCCCTCCTGTTTGGTAAGGCCGCTGTTGCGGGCCAGCGCGCGCGTAATCTGGCGGGCGCGGTCGGCACGAAAGTTGAACATGATGCAGACATCGCCGCCGCGGATGACTCCGTTCGGATGGCCCTGCCCATCGGTGACGACAAACGGCACGATAAACTCGTCCGTCACGCCGTTGCTGTAGCACTCGCGCACGCGGGCGATGGGGTCGGCATAGGCTCCGCCTTCGGCGTTGCCCGTTACCATGGCGTCAAAGGCCAGCTTGATGCGCTCCCAGCGCCGGTCGCGGTCCATGGCATAGTAGCGGCCGGAGACCGAAGCGATCTTGCCGATGCTGTACTCGCGCATCTTCTGCTCCAGCGCGGCCAGATATTCCACGCCGGAGGTCGGCAGCGTGTCGCGACCGTCCATGAAGGCGTGGACAAACAGATGCTCCACCTGGTGTTGTTTCGCCGTCTTCAGTAGCGCGTAAAGATGGTTCTGGTGCGAATGCACACCGCCGTCTGAGAGTAGTCCGAACAGATGCACCTGGTGCCCGCCCTCAGCCGCATATTTCAGCGCGCGAGTAATCTCAGGGTGCGAGAAGAAATCCCCGTTCGCAATCAGCGCGTCGATGCGGGTAATGTCCATGCGGACAATACGGCCTGCTCCGATATTGAGGTGCCCCACTTCACTGTTGCCCATCTGTCCGTCGGGCAGGCCAACGTAGTGGTCGGAGGCGTGCAGCAAAGTATTTGGGTACTCGGCCAGCAGCTTGTCATACGTGGGCTTGCGTGCGAGCGCAATGGCATTGTTTTCAATTTGTGGGCGATAACCCCACCCGTCGAGGATGGTGAGGACGATGGGTTTCATGCGAACTGACACGTGATCTCCGTTGGCCACGAAACTGCAACACAACGACCCGTTTGTGACTTGTTTGGTTCATGGGCCGTTGCGTCGCAAATGAAATTGATTTACTCGCCGAAGTTCACTGACTCAATGCCGAGGAACTCCGCAGCCTGGCCCAGCTCTTCTTCAATGCGCAGCAACTGGTTGTACTTGGCGATGCGGTCCGTGCGCGAGGCCGAGCCGGTCTTGATCTGTCCGGCGTTGGTGGCCACGGCAAGGTCAGCGATAAAGGTATCTTCCGTCTCGCCGCTGCGGTGCGAAATGATAGAGGTGTAGCCGAAGCGGCGCCCCAGCTCAATCGCCTCCAGCGTCTCGCTCACGGTGCCGATCTGGTTCACCTTGATCAGAATGGAGTTGGCGATGCCCTCATCAATGCCGCGTTGTAACCGCTCGGTGTTGGTCACAAACAGGTCGTCGCCTACCAGCTGCACGCGGTCGCCGATTAACTCCGTCAGGTACTTCCAACCCTGCCAGTCGTCCTCGGCCAGGCCGTCTTCAAGCGATACGATGGGGTACTGTCGTATCCACTCCTGCCAGTAGCGGGACATCTCCTCGCTCGTCTTCTCGCTCTTGTCGGACTTTTTGAAGACGTACTTGCCCTTTTCCTTGTCAAAGAACTCGCTGGCCGCCGGATCGAGCGCAATGGCAATGTCTTCGCCCGCCTTGTAGCCCGCAAGCTCAATGGATTCGAGAATCACCTCGATGGCCTCAACATTCGATTTAAGCGAAGGAGCAAACCCGCCTTCGTCGCCAACAGATGTGTTATAGCCGCGCTTCTTCAGCACGCCCTTCAGTGTGTGGAATACCTCCGCACCCCAGCGCAGCGCGTCAGAGAAGCGCTCGGCGCCGACCGGCATCACCATGAATTCCTGAAAGTCCACATTGTTGTCGGCATGCGCGCCCCCGTTCAGGATGTTCATCATCGGCGTGGGCAGGACGGAAGCATTCACGCCGCCCAGATAGCGGTAAAGCGGCAG
>JASHUR010000327.1 GCA_030039895.1 Acidobacteriaceae bacterium
GCTGCCGGCGGGTACGGCGTTTTTCGGCACAGTGCGGACGGACGCCTTCAGCGTGTTCTTTCATGTGTTGCTGTGCGGGATTTCGCTGGTGTGCCTGCTGATTACGCTGGACGCAACGAAGGCCAAGACGGAGGGCATGGGTGAGTTCTACGCGCTTGTGGCTTTCGGCACGGTTGGCATGCTGTTCATGACGTGCGCGGTAGAGCTGCTGCTGGTGTTCATCGGGTTGGAGATTTCGTCGATCTCGACGTACATCCTAGCGGGGTTCAGGAAGAATACGGCAAAGGGGCCGGAATCGGCGATCAAGTATTTCCTGCTGGGGTCGTTTGCGACGGCGTTCTTTCTGTACGGCATTGCTCTGACGTTTGGCGCGACGGGCACGACGAAGATTGAGGCAATTGCGGGATTGCTGACTGCGAGCGCGACGCCGAAGCTGGCGGTGGCCGGGCTGGCGATGATCCTGATTGGGCTGGCGTTCAAGGTATCGGCGGCCCCGTTCCAGGTGTGGACGCCGGACGTGTATGAGGGCTCGCCGTCGCCGGTGGTGGCGCTGATGTCCACAGGGCCGAAGATGGCGGCGTTCGCAGTGCTGCTGAGGATCGTCTACATCGCCTTCCCTGTGCTGCACGGGCATTGGGTGCCGCTGCTGTGGTGGCTGGCGGTACTGTCGATGTTTGTGGGCAACCTCGGTGCGCTGCGGCAGAAGAACATCAAGCGGATGCTGGCGTACTCGTCGATTGCGCACGCGGGCTACCTGCTGGTGGCGTTCACGGCGTTCTCCGCTGAAGGGATTGCGGCGGCAAGCTTCTATGCCGTGGCCTATGCGGCAATGAACGTGGGCATCTTTGTCGTGATCAGCCATGTGGGCGGCTACGACGACCGGCTGACGCTGGTGGAAGATTATCGCGGGCTAGCGTTCCGCTCGCCGCTGCTGGGCGGAGCGATGGCGTTCTTTCTGATTTCGCTGATCGGGATTCCCTTTACCGGAGGGTTCTTCGCCAAGTTCTATGCGTTTACGGCGGCCATTCACGCGGGGTATGTGTGGTTGGCGATCCTGGGCCTGATCAACAGCGGCATTGCGGCGTTCTACTATCTGCGGGCGGCATTGGTGCTGTACACCAAGCCGAAGGAGAATGCTCCGATGGTGTCGATTCCGTGCATGACTACGCCACTGCTGATCGCGCTGATTTGCACGGTGGCGGCAACGCTGGTCCTGGGCGTAGATCCGGGGCAGGTGCTGGCGCGGGCGCGGGACGCGGCGAATGCGGCGTTCGGCCCGGCCGCGGTTGCAGCGCCGGTTGCTCCCGTTCAGGCGGTGGCGAAGAAATAGTCCGCCGCGAAGCAGAGACGGAAAAGCCTCCGGCGCACCGGAGGCTTTTGCTTTGGATGAGAAATCCTGGTTCTTACTTCGCCTTGAGCAGAATGATGACAAAGGTGAACAGCGACAGGGACTCGATGAATGCGAGGCCGAGCACGAGGAAGAGCATGATTGCGGGGCGCGCTCCTGGGTTGCGTGCGACGGCTTCGGAGGCCGAGCCTGCGGCGCGGCCCTGTCCGATGCCGCAAAGGCCGGCGGCGATGCCCATGCCGATTCCGGCACCGACGGGGACGAGGCTTGATGAACCCCCTCCTGCTGATTGTGCGAAGGCCGGCGTGGCCAGGCACAACATTGATAGCGTCATGAAAAGATACTGCAGTCTGCGCATTTCGTCTCCTGCTTCCCTGTATGAATTGCCGTCAGTGGGTGGTTGAGGCTCACCGTGCTGGCCCCCTCACGCTAAACGGCGGTTTCGCCCGGCGGCGGAAGCACTCCGCCGGGGAAAATCCTGCTAAATGCTTGCTTCCTCTTCGTGTGTAACGGCCATCGCCAGGTAGATCATTGCCAACAGCATAAAGATATAAGCCTGAATGAGCGAAACGGCAAAGTGCAGGCCCAGGCCGAGTACGGGAACCACGATTGGAATTAGTGAAAACGCAACCAGGGTGATCAGGTCGCTGGCCAGCATGTTCGCAAAAAGACGGATGGTTAGCGACATGATACGGGCCAGATGCGAAATGATCTCAATGGGGAACATGAGCCAGGAGATCCACCAGATGGGACCGGCGAAATGCTTTACGTAATTCAATGGTCCCTGCACCCGTACGCCATGGAAGTTGTAGTAGATAAAAGTGAGGATGGCGATGCCGAGTGGGGCGACGGGATCGGCGGTTGGGGTCTCAAAGCCGGGAAGCAAGCCGAAGAAGTTACAGATAAGGACGAAGAGGAGGATGGTAGTCACAAACGGCATAAACCGCTCGTAGCCGTGGCCGATGACCTGCTCGGCCTGATTGCTGACAAACTCGTGGATGAATTCAGCCGTGTGCTGGATGGAGTTTGGCTTTTCGACGTTGAGCGAGATGCGCGCCGCGAGGAAAAAGAGGATGAGCAGCGCCATGACGATGAGCTGCATGGTGATCGGGTTGGTAATGGGGTGGGTGGAGTGCGCGGGATGAATGCCCAAGGTCGTCATGACAGCGACGATGGGGGCGGCAAACCAGTGATTGAGCAGCGCGGTAAGCGCATTAATCAGGGGTAGCATGGTTGGGTTATTCCAGCCTGTAAATTATTTCTGCTGTTCAATTTTACTGGAATCGCAGAGTACGCAGAGCTTCCAGGGTCAGGGCGATTACCGCTAACCCAAGTCCGGAGAGCAAGGCGTAGAGCGATCCGTGAAACCACCTAAGGCTAGCATAAATGATCAATCCTGCGATACCCAGGCGCAGAAAGAACATGATGAGAGTGAAGCCGGTGGCGCGAGGGGGCTGCTGGTTGTCGAGTTTGGCGTTCACGATGACGATGAGCTGCTGCCACTCATAGATTCCGGTGAGGGAGACAATTGCTCCGGCGAGGAAGAGCGCGGCGGTCTGCCATCCGAAGGCAATGGTGAGGACGGCGGCTCCCAGGACGGCCAGAATAACGGTGAGCCGCATGGCGCGACGCATGGAGGCGCGAAGATCGGCGTCAGTGTAGTTGAGGAATGAGTTGGCTTCTGTCATTCGAATGCGGCGACGCTTATTAGATTTCCCTGAATGCCTGACGGATGGCCTCGACCATGCCGGCGATGGCGCCGAGAACCACGCCGACGATGGAGATCCAGCCCTGATGCAGCCATTTGTCGAGCAAGGCGCCGATTCCCCAGCCGATGAGGACGGCCGCGGGCAGCACGAAGGCGATCTGGGTGAGACGCTCCGCCTTGAGGATGGACTGCATGGTCTCAGTCCGCTTGGGTGCATGCAGCGGCGCGTTCGGATTGGGCTTGTGCTCGGGCATGCATGCAGGTTCCTGGTTGTTTATACACCACGGAGAGCACAGTACTGAACGCTATACTTAACTGAGCAAGTTCATAGAACGAAACACTTTTCGAGAATGTTTAAGGAAGCCACGTGTTCGAGTCAGAGTTTGAGCGCAATCTGTTTGCGCTTCGCCAGGAAAAACTAAAGCAGATTGAGGCGCTTGGGCAACGCGCCTATCCCAATTCCTACGCCGCTACGCATACGCTGGCGGAGATCCGCGCCCAATACGACAGCGCGACGGCTGAAGAGCTGGAAGCGGGCCGCGTGGATGTGAAGGTGGCCGGGCGGATCATGGCGATCCGGCAACAGGGCAAGGCGGGGTTTGCGCAGCTGCAACAGAATGGCGTGCGGTTGCAGATTTACGTGCGCAAGGATGCGGTGGGTGACGCGGGCTTTGAGCTGTACAAGCTGCTGGACCTGGGCGACCACATCGGCGTGAGCGGGTACCTGTTCCGGACGCGGACAGGCGAGCTGACGGTGCATGTGGAGACAATTACGTTTCTGGCGAAGGCGATGCTGGCGCTGCCGGAGAAGTATCACGGGCTGGCGGACGTGGAGCTGCGCTA
>JASHUR010000328.1 GCA_030039895.1 Acidobacteriaceae bacterium
CGCAAGACCAACGTCACAGGCAATGCGATTTGCTCCGGGCTTTTGTCGCCGGGCACGGTGCCCTGAAGTCTGGCCTTGTGAAAACCGTAGGAAAAAGCCATCCCGAGCGTTCCAGCGGTCTTAAAGTTGACGACCTCGACCGGCAGGGGCGTCAACTGATCCTTGGCCTGCACATAAATACCGATATCGTCTGGAATGCCGCTGTTGGCGGCGGCGCCTGCGGGGGGCGTGGGCTTGGGGGCGGCGGCAGCGAGAGCCGCATCGATGACTCTTTCGCTAAGCCCTGCCTGCTTCAAGACCATCAATCCTTCGACCGAGGTGTCGAGGGAGACACCGTTTGCATTGATGGCGTTAACGATGGTCTGGTCGTCAAATCCGGCCGATTTCATCTGGGTTAGATCGACTGCGGTGAGCGGTTTCCGCGATTGGGCCATCAGGTTGCTGTATGTAGTTGAGCAACAGATAACTAGCAAGCAATAGACGAGACTCCGAAGCGCCGTGCGAGCAATGGTTCTCATGCTGTCCTCCTCTTCGTGATCGAAAATGCGTCGTTGACTGATTGGTTTTACTTTCACTACTCAAAGCGTGAAAAGTCAGCGATTCTGCGCACTCGACAGAGAACTCCGGAGATTTTTTGTAGAGGTGCATTCCGGGTCAATGTGCCGGTGCCTGGAATGATTCAAATTGCGTTCGTGGGGGATTTTGCCCGGCGTCAACTATTCTTTCCCACGGTCGGGAGGTTTTGTTTTCGCCGATCAGGATTTGCCTGAACTGCGGTGAACACGGCAAAAAAGGGAGCTCAAAAGGGGAAAATGGAGGCTTCTCAAGCCACTTCAGCAACCTAATTTAAAGGCCTCTTAGTGCATCTTCGGGCATTGGGATACCAAGTCGCGGTCTTGACAAGCGGGTAAGGAGCACGAGGCAAGCGGTGCGTTAAGGCTAAAGAAGCCACGAGCGTCGGCAGTTAAGACAATTGGCTCACTTATGCTTTTTCAAGCTCGTCCAGCAGCCTGGTTCTGGATCCCGTGTTCAAGACAGTTATGACGCGCGGCATAGGACGCTGGAGTTGGCGAAGGCGAGGGCGTGGGCACTGAAGGAGACAGCGATGGACCCTTACAGCTACGAGTATGAGCGGTCGGCGCGGAAGCATCTCCGCTGGTTACAGAACTGGGCCCTGCGCAGTCGCTTCCAACTGATGATCTGATGGCACAAATGCTCAACCGGCGATTCGAGAACATCATCACCTATTTGCGCCACCGCATCACGAACGCTTTCAAGGAGTCGATCAACCAAAGATCCCGTGGGTAATGTACACGGCCAGCCTTGCGCAACGAGCAGAAGTTCATCCATGCCGCATACCTCCGTTGCGGCGGCCTTGGCCTGGAGACATAAACAGTAAATCGTCGTCAACGCCACTTTCTTCTGTAATGGCTCAACCTATCCAACCCCGGCGTGAAAGAGACGCTTTGCGATTCGCCCGTTTTGCGCCGCCTTGCGGGCGTCGATCCGGGCCGTGCGGCGGCACCAAACGCAACTACCATTCTCCGTTTTGGCCACCTGCTGGATGAGCGCGATCTCTGCAGCAAGATGCTGGGCATGTTAGCGCTCATCTGAAAACGTATTTTTCTGAACATCTGCCGGCGGTTTCTGGGTTGCCATTCGTAGCTTGAGGCGGAGGTAATCGCGGTAGTTTTGCGGGGCGGGATTTTCCTGGAGTTCCTCGATGACAGGGCGGAAGTAGGCCAGGGAGCGGATGGGCGCCAGGCGCGGAGAGTCGGCAGGGCGGATCAGGCGGCGCAGTGAGCCGAGTAGCAGAGCGGTTTCGACGGTTTCCAGCGGCACGCCATCCTGATAGAAGTGGCGGGCCAGCCATTGATCCGAGGCGCTGACGCGCATGGGCGTGTCGGGCATATCCATATAGAGGGTGACAACCGCGGTCACATAGGCGGTCACAGGATTTGAAGGATTCATCTCTTCCTCCTGCGTCGGGCCGTTGCCTCCTGCTCGCTCTCGCGAACGCGGTAGCTGGAGCCCTCGATGACCGTGACCTCGGCGTGATGCAGCAGGCGGTCGAGCATGGTGGCGATGCAGGCGGCGTTGGGGAAGACCTCGTTCCATTCCTTGAACGGCCTATTCGTTGTAAGAACCAGCGGTTTTTGTTCGTAGCGCTGGTTGATGACCTCGTAGAGCAAGTCAGCGGATTTGTCGTCGAAGCTGAGATATCCGACCTCATCGATACACAGTAGTCCTACGTTGGCGTAGGAGCGCAGCTTGCGCAGGCGGCCTTCCGGCGTCTGGCGATGCAAGTCGGTGAGCAGCTTGGAGGCGGTGCGGAACAGGACCGAGTGGCCGGCCAGTACGGCGGCGTGGCAGATGTTCTGGGCGATCATGGTCTTGCCCAAGCCGTTGGCGCCGACCAAAACGAGGTTGCGGGCCTCGGGGAGGAAGTCCAGCGTGAGCGCCCGCTCGATAACATCGCGTTCGATGCGCGTTGGCCAGGACCATTCGAAGTCGGCCATGGGCTTGAACTTCTTGATCTCGGAGTCGCGCAGGCGGCGTTCAAGGCTGCGGTGCGCGCGCTCAGCCACTTCGATCTGCGCCAGATGTTCGAGCATCTGACGTGGCGACCAGCGCTGATTGGAAGCGTGCGCCAGCATGTCGTCCAGTTGCGGGGCCACGGCGGTAAGGCCGATCCGCTCCAACTGCTCGCGCAGGTTAAGATTCTGGCTCGGGGTCTTCGTCGTGTCGTTCCACCCCAGCGACGAAGACCTGTCGCTGGGGACCCCGGTGTTGGGCAAGTTCATCGTAGGTCTCCAGATCATGCGGGCGGACTTCGACGCTCTCAGCTTGCGGATGGCGTCTGAGGTCGAGTGGCAACGGTGCGGTGCGATGGGACTGGCGCAGCAGGAACTCGACCGAGGCGGCACGCGGCGTGTTGCGATCGAGAGCCTCGCGAACAGCGCCGCGCATGACGCGGGCGCCGTAGCGATCGAGCAGTTGAACGAGATGCGCGATCTGACGCGGGGCCGATTCGCCGCTGGCGAAGGCCCTTTCTAACAGAACCGCGCTCTCGGGAACGGCCAACTCCAGCCGGCCGCTTCGTGTCGATTCACGGGCCTTGCGCTTGATGCTGAGCAGCGCCTGCTGATGCTCTGGATCGAGGACCATCTGCTGGCGGTCATAGCTGCGGCGATGGCAGCCGATCTGGCGCACACCATCGAGGATGCGTACCTCGGTACCGGATGCGGCCAGCGTCAGCTCGCGCCCCACCGCCTCGGGCGGGATCGAGTAGTCGTTGCCGTCGAAGCGTACGTAGATGGTCTTGGCCGAGCGCACTGCTACCACGCGATCGGTCGAGAACTCATGCGCCGGCAGCGGCAACAGGCGCGGGCGCTCTTCGGCAACAACCTCGGCGACGGTGCGATTGCGATCGTCCGGCCAGGGCCGCTGGTGCGCCACCTCGTCGCGCCACTTCAGCGCCTGGCGGTTGCACTCCTCCAGCGTGGTGAACGTGCGCGCCGCCCAGAACGAGTCGCGTACGAATCGTATCGCCCTTTCCACGCGCCCTTTTTGATTACCGGCTCTTACCTGACAGGGCTTCGGCTCGAAGTGATAATGACCGGCCAACTCCAGCAGCCGCGGGTTGAAGTGGACCAGATTGCCGCGGCGCTCCAGCACCGCTGAGCGAAGGTTGTCGTATAAGACAACTCGGGAAGCGCCCGAAAACGACCGGAACGCGTTCACGTGCCCGCGCAGGAAGTTCTCCATCGTCTGATCGAAGAAGAACTCCAGATACAGCGCCCGCGACCAGGATAGGGTCATCACGAAGCAACTCAGAGCGCGCCGGGCGCGGCCCACCATCACCGTTCCAAATGATGCCCAGTCCACTTGCGCCTGTTCTCCGACGAACACATGAAGGCGCAGAAACGCTTCCTGTGGCCGCGGACGCAACCGCGCCACCACACGCCGCACCTGCTGGACATTTCCCCGGAAGCCGCGATCCTGGAGCATCTGGTGCAGGCGCGTGGCGCGAAGACGCGGATGCGCTTCCAGAGTTTGGCGCATCAGCGGAAGATAAGCATCCAGCATGGTGGCCCGCAACTGCTCGGCCCGATGAAATCGCTCCACCTCGATGGCGCGCTTTACCGTATCGGGATGAACCCCGAGCGCTTGGGCAATCGTGCCCACCTTCCAGTGTTCGACATAAAAGTAGCGGCGGATCTGTACCCGCACCTCCGGATCGATCATCTCTCCCTCATCTGCTCCGGGGTCCCCAGCGACAGGTCTTCGTCGCTGGGGCGGGAATCGATGTGCGCGGAAAAGGATCGATCAGGCGGCCGGGGCGGCCGCAGACCACGCAGCGCAGCCAAAAACCTCGCCGCTCACTTGGCCGGACACGCAACCGAACAACTGCCGGCGTCGTGATCGCTTTTCCACCCTCCGATGGTGAACCAGAGCAAGCAGATTGAGAACCTTGATCCGTCACGCTTTTTGTGTGGAGGCGGCGATACCGCTTCTGACGGTCGCGATGATCCAGCCGTCCCTCGGCGCTCCGCTGATGACGCCGGTTGGCCGCGCGATGCTGCAGGCGCCGCACACGACCGCGACACTCTGCCGTGCAGTACTGCTGCCCACGATCGCAACAGACGCAAATCCAAAAGATCGACCGGCAATCCGGGTTGCGGCAAAACCTCTGCCGGAGAGGGACTTCTCCGTGAACCGCCATCCGCGCTTACAGGCGGCTTTTGACAACGGCGGCGGTTCATGCCAAGGTAAAACCAACTCCGGGTTGCCTTCGCTTTTGGCATGAAGGCCGCCTAAAAAGAACCCCGCTGCTTCAACAGCGGGGTTCTTCGTGAAACCGCCTTCTCCCGGAAACACCTTACAACTTCCGGCCTTGCTGACGATGAGCGACCGATGATTGCGCCTGCGGCGCGGATGATATCAAGCTTCGCTATACCGGCAACTGCTCAGAAAACTGCGCTTTCAGATGATTGATGACA
>JASHUR010000329.1 GCA_030039895.1 Acidobacteriaceae bacterium
GTGGCCTGTACGCGGGCGCGCTCAAGGCGGTCGTAATAGACGGGATCTTCGTAGGTCGTGAGGTCAAGCTGCGCGGCCTGCTGCATGACCATTACGCTGACATGGAAGGTGTAGCGGTCAGCCAGGAGTTGATCGGTATAGTCAATGGCGCGGCTGAGGATCCCGGTGAGCAGTGCGAGTGCAACCTCAGAGACGACAAGCCACCAGAAATAGGGGAACTGCGGTTGATGTTCGAGGGCGCGGGCGACGCCTGTGATGATTTTTGCGGCGACCGCGGCGATTGCAAGGCCGAGTGCGGGAACGATGACCCGCAGAACGAGTCCCCAGACAACGATGGACCTGCCTGCATCCCACACAATGCGCAGGACGGCGGGCACGTTACGGAGAGCGCGGATGCGGTCGCCCCAGGGTTGGTGGGATTTTGATGGAGAGGACTCGGTCATGACGCAGGTGTAATTGTAGTTCGATGACCGGCTTACAGACAGAGTTGTGCCTGAGCGTAGAGGGAACGATTTGGTTGGCTCTACTTCAGGATGGCATTATAGCCATCGTTGAGCAGACGAGCGCGCATGTCCATGGCCTGCTGGCGCGTGGCGAAAGGGCCGACCTGGATGTGGAGGAGATTATCGGATGTGTCGCGGCGGGCAGACGCATTAAAGCCGCGCTTTTGCAGGGCGGAGATGAGCACATCAGCATCTTCAGGGCGGGAGATGGCGGCGATCTGAACCATGATTGATGACTGCGGGGCGGCAGTCGGCAGTGCAGGTTTTGATATTTGCCCGGATTTGGCAGCAGAGGGAATTGTGTACGTGGCGGGTGCAGTCTGAGCGGCGCCGGCAGGCGCTGGGCCTGAGGATGCAGGACCGGCAAGCGGCTGCGCGGCTGTTGCGGAAGGAGTAGCTGGCGCGACTGCCTGCAGGACGGCTCCAGAGGGTTTGGGAGAATTTACAGTACTGGTGCTGTAGCGGTAGGGATCGCTGGACGTGGATGCGGATGAAGTGGGCTGCTCGACGACGGTCGCGACCGGAGCGGGTACGGCAGTGGCGGACTGCGGGGTGACGGCCGAAGCTGCGGATGGCTTGACGGCGTTGCTGCGTCCCAGCGAGTAACCAAAGCCGAAGAAGACTCCGCAGATGAGCACGAGGCCGAAAAAGATGCCGAGGATGGAGCGCAGGCCGAGGGTGATCTCAGTGTCGGTGTGTTCGGGTTCGTCTTCGAGTTTGTTGCGGGTGCTCATTCGGATTTCTGCGGGGGCTGTGCCGGAGCCGCCGGGTTGACGTTGGTTACAAACTTACCTAATAAAGACACCAACTCGACGGGCAATGGAAAGATAACAGTGGTGTTTTTTTCCGCGCCGATGTCATTGAGGGTTTGCAGATAGCGGAGTTGGAGGGTGAGAGGCTGCTGCGCGAGCAGATTGCCGGCCTCGACGAGGCGCTGTGCGGCGGCGAATTCGCCTTCTGCGTTGATGATTTTGGAGCGCTTTTCGCGCTCGGCTTCGGCCTGTTTGGCCATGGCGCGAAGCATGGATTCTGGCAAGTCGACCTGTTTAACTTCAACGCTTACGACCTTGACTCCCCAAGGCTCAGTGCGCTGGTCGATGATGGTCTGAATGCGCTGGTTGAGGGCGTCGCGGTGGGAGAGCAGGCCGTCGAGCTCGACTTCACCGAGGACGGAACGCAGGGTGGTCTGTGCGAACTGGGAGGTCTGGTAGACGTAGTTCGAGACTTCGATGACGGCCCTGGCAGGATCGAGGACGCGGAGGGTAATGACGGCGTTGACCTTGATCGTGACGTTGTCGCGCGTGATGACATCCTGCGGCGGGACTTCGAGGACTTCCTGGCGAAGCGAGACGCGGACGATCTGATCAAAGGGGCGGAAGACAAGGATGATTCCGGGGCCTTTGGGCAGAGGCAGGGCGCGTCCGAGGCGGAAGATGACGCCGCGCTCATATTCGCGAAGGATCTTGATGGAATTGAGAAGATAGAGAACAACAATTGCTATGACGATCAGTACCGGAATGCTCATCTAAGCCCCCACCCGCTGCGATTGTACCGCACGGGAGGAGGAGATTCGCGGTCAATCGGACGAGGCGCGGACGACGGGGACCCGCTCAACCAACAACGTAAGGCCGCGGACTTCGCGCACACGGACGGGCTCTCCGGAGTCGATGGGGACGCTTGATTCGGCTTGCCATAGCTCGCCGTGGACGAGGATCTGGCCGTGGGGAGCGATGGGCTGCTGGGCGATTCCGGTGGCTCCGATGAGAGCCTGCGGGCCGAGCATGGCTTTGTTCCTGCGCGCCCGCCAAGCCAGGCGAACAAGAAAAGCGGTGACAAGTCCGAAGCCGAGGCCGCAGGCGATTGCCGTGGCAGGGTGCACGCGCATCTGGGGAATAGGACCGTTGACCAGGGTGAGTGTGCCGAAGATGAGAGCGATGATTCCAGCTGAAGCAAGGATGCCGTGGCTGGGGAATTTGACCTCAAGCATGAGGAGGACAAAAGCGCCGATGATGAGCATGACGGCGGTGTAGCGGATGGGCAGCATGTTGAGCGCGAAGAGGGCGGTAAGAACGAGGAGGGTCCCGAGCGCGCCGGGAATAATGGTTCCGGGGGAGTTGAACTCGAGGTAGATAAGGAGGCCGCCGAGGACGAGGATAAGGACGGCGAGATCGGGGTCCATGAGGCGGTCGAGGATGCTTTCGCGGAGGGTGGGTTCAACGGTGGTGATGACGGCGCCGTGGGTATGGAGGGTGACGGTGCTGCCGTTGAAGCGGGTGATTGTGCGGCCGTCGAGCGAGTCGAGCAGGGCGCGGTTGTTGGGCGCGATGATGTCGATGAGGTGAAGATTGAGCGCTTCCTCGTCGGTGTAGGACTTGGAGTTGAGGACGGCCTGCTGGGCGGCATCCACATTGCGCTTGCGGCGGATGACATAGGAGCGCAGAAAGGCGGTGGTATCGTTCTCAAGCTTCTGCTTCATGATGGGGCCGAGTGTAGCGCCTTCAATGACGGGGTGCGAGGCTCCAGCGTTGGTTCCGGGGGCCATGGCGGCGACGTCTGCGGCTTCGAGCAGGAAAAAACCAGCGGAGCCGGCGCGGCTGCCGGAAGGCGCGACAAAGACGATGACGGGGACGGGCGAGGTGAGGATCTTGCTGACCATGGAGCGGGTGGTGTCGAGCAGGCCGCCGGGAGTATTGAGGTCGACGAGCAGGGCGTCGGCGTGGTCACGGGCGGCTTCAGCAAGGCCGCGATCGAGGTAGTCCTCGCTGATGGGCTGGATGGTGTCATCAAGGTGGAGAACGACCACGTTGGGAGTGGCGGTGCTTTGGGCGAAGCTGAGTGAGGCGAAGAGCAGAAGGCAGAGAGCGGAGAGCAGCAGGGCTGCGCGAGTGATGGCCCGCGGGACTCCAGAGCGGGACGGAGGAGGGTCGGATTGGTTGCTTTCAGAGGGGTTCATGGCACTTGCTGTCCTTTAGCTTCGACGGCGTGCTTCATGCCGAGGGCGTCGGCGTTGGCGGGCTCGAGCTTCAGCGCATGGCCGACTTCACTGGCGGCGGCGGAGAGCTGATTGGCGTGGAGGTCGAGACGAGCGAGAACAAGATAGGCGGGAACGTTGGAGGCGAGCTGGAGAGACTGTTGGGCCTCAGCGCGTGCAGCCCTGAGATCGAAGCTACGCTCGCGGACTTGAGCGAGTCCGGCGTGCGCGAGCGCGGACAAGGGATAGGCTTTGAGGGCGGCCTGGTACTCGCGCTCGGCCTCAAGAATGAGGCCACGACGGAGAAACTGATCGCCGGAGGCCACGAGCCTCTGTGCGCGCTGTTCAGGAGGAAGCACCGCGATGCGGGCCTCCTGAAGCTGCTCCATTTCATAGGCTGCCTGGCGGAATTCGGTCTCGTTGTAGGTGCGCTTGATGCGTTCGAGGGGCAGGGACTCGTCCGTCGCAGCAGATTGCGCGGAAGTTGCAGCGGCAGTGGTCAGTTGCGGGCCGGGCTTCTGCAGGGCCGCGAGAAAGGTCTGCGCTTCAGCGTCCTGCGGATGAAGTTTGAGGTCGGTTTCCAACTCGCTAATGGCCCCGGGGATGTCGTTGTGCTTGCGCAGGGCGATGGCGAGGTTGAAGTGGTAGTCGGCGTCGCGCGGGTCTGAGGCGATGGCCTGACGGAAGAATGCTGTACCGTCGCGTCCGCGGCGGCTGGCGGCAACGCCCTCATTGTTGATGACTTCCGGAAGAGGTAATTGGCTGGCTACGAAGGCGAAGGCGTCCTGAGCGAGGAGGTATTTACCGGTATAGAAGAGGGAGAGGCCGCGATAGAAGTCGGCCTCGAGAGCTCTTGGATCATCGCGGGGCATCTGGCCGAAGGCAGTGGCGGCGTCATCGTAATCCTGATTGGCGAAGTAGGCGCGGCCCAGCTCAAGGAGAGCGGGAGTGAAGCCGGGACTGAGACGCACTGACTCGCGGAGATGAGTGATGCGGTCGGAGGGCGCCTCGGCGATCATGCCGCGAATGTAATTCTCAAAAGCGTCGGGGCGCAATGGACCGTC
Source organism: Acidobacteriaceae bacterium (assembly GCA_030039895.1). Taxonomy (GTDB): domain Bacteria; phylum Acidobacteriota; class Terriglobia; order Terriglobales; family Acidobacteriaceae; genus Silvibacterium. The sequence goes on from JASHUR010000329.1 coordinate 4,539, forward strand.
GGCAGCAAGGAAGGTTTGCTCCGCGACGGAATAGGTGGGGTCGAGTTTACGCGCGACGTCCCAGGCGAGCCGGTTGAAGGTGTCGAGAATGCCATTGAGGCCGGCCTGTTCGGTGATCGGCGGACTGAGGGTGAGCTGATGCAGGTTCAGGATGCGTGCGGAGGCAGCGAGCTGGGTTCCGGTGAGGGTGTAATCGCCAATGATGACAAAGTCGGCGTCGAGAAGCTGCGCAATACGGATCGTGGTTGCGCGCGAGGGGCGGAAGTTGAGGGGAAGACCGAGGCGGTCCAGCGCGTAGAGGCGGTCATCGCGGGTGATGGTGAGAAAGCCGGCGGCGTCGAGGCGGCGGTTGAAGATGTCGGCCGCGCCGGACCCGATCCAGTCGAGGTTGGGCTGGCCGGTGTGGTTCTCAAATGGAAGCACGAGAAGCAGGCTGCCCTGCGGCTGCGAGGCGTCGCGGGCGGCTGCGGGTTGGGCGTCTGATGGAGCTTCAGGCGGCGTGGAACCCTGCTGCGCCTGCACGAAAAGTGAAGAAAAAAGAAAAAAAGCGGGGAGAAAGACCCGCAGGAGCCGCCGGATTCTGAACATCTGCTGCACGAGATGGATTATAGATGTGGCGCCGGGGGCGGCGTAGGCGACGGGAGGCGCAGGCGGGCTTCCTCCGGGCGGTCGAAGTGAATGACGGCGGCCCATAGACCTTTGCGCTGCTCCTGCCAGACAACGTGTCCGCCGAGCAGGCGGGCGATGAGGTCCGGGGGTAGGTCATAGTGGAAGCCGAAGTAGCGGGAGTCCATTTTCTGATTGAAGCGACCGAAGAGGAAGCCGTGCGGTGGCGAGTATTTGCTGGAGAAGATCAGTCCGACGGTGTAGCGTTCGCCGGGCTGGGCAGCCTGCTGAATCTGACTGTAGGAGAAATTGTCGATTGAGGTAACGGGAACGGGATGGGAGACGTAGCCGAGCTCGGGTTTAGCGAGCTCGTCGGAGGCGGGCCAGGCGGTGAGGACGGTTTCACCCGGGTAACGGGCGGTGATCTGTGCGATGGCGTTTTGCTGGAGGTGAATGAAGTCGCTGTAGGCGAGGTTGTCCTCGGGCGCGAAGCGGTAGGGAGGGTTGATGAAGAGCGCGGCGATGAAGGCGATGGCTGAAAAGGCAACGAGCCAGTGCCAGCGGCGGACACGGCGGTGGAAGGCAGTAACGCAGAAGAGGATAACCAGCGGATACAGCGGCAACATGTAACGCGTGAGGAGCGCGCCTCCAATGACGGATAAGAAAGCCAGGTTGGCGA
>JASHUR010000330.1 GCA_030039895.1 Acidobacteriaceae bacterium
CCGGACGCGACATCCTCATCAGCCACGCCTGCCACTCCCTCTACGAAGTCCTCCGCGCCAAAGAAGAATCGCAGCGCAACCCTCACGCCACCACCGCCAACACCCTCATCCTCTTCGCGCCCGTCTTTGAGAAGACCATCCACGGCGAAACGCCGATCCCCGGTCTCGGCCTCGACGCGCTCCACTCCGCCGCCGAAGCCGCCCGTCCCATCCCCGTCCTCGCCCTCGGCGGAATCACCCGCGACAATGCACCCGCCTGCCTCGCCGCCGGAGCCGCCGGCATCGCCGCCATCCGCCTCTTCCTCACCAACGACTGGCCACCGGCGGGTGCTCATATCTGAATGATCAGCCACGAGGAGCGTGCCTAATGTCTCGCAGAGACATGGGATATAGCCCTTCGCCTCGCGCCAGCGAGGCTAGGCAGAAGCGCCGGGCTTTAGCCCGGCGATAAGAGCTCTCATTATGAAGGGGCTTTAGCCCCGGCTGGGTGGAACTCTCGCCCGACCTGCTGACTCGCTGACCCGCTAAAGCTCAATCTTCGTCCCCAGCACCTTCAAAAACTGAGCAATAAACTCCGGATGCGCCGGCCACGCAAACCCCGTCACAAAATTCCCATCCGTAAACGCCCCGTCTGGAGGTAGCTCCACATATGTCGCTCCCGCCAGCCTTACCTCCGGAGCGCACGCCGCATACGCCGAAATCTTCTTCCCCTTGATCACATCCGCCGCCGCCAGCACCTGAGCCGCATGGCAGATCGCCGCAATCGGCTTGCCCGCCTCCGCAAAATTCCGCACAATCGCCAGCACCCGGTTATTCAGCCGCAAATACTCGGGAGCACGCCCACCCGCAATCATCAGCGCGTCGTAGTCGCCTTCCTTCACCGCGTCAAACGTCGCGTTCAGCGTAAACCGGTGCCCCGGCTTCTCTGTATAGGTCTGGTCGCCCTCAAAATCGTGAATCGCCGTCTTGATCGTCTCGCCCGCCTTCTTGCCCGGACACACCGCGTCCACCTTGTGCCCCACCGTCAGCAGCGCCTGGAACGGCACCATCACCTCATAATCCTCCGCAAAATCCCCCACCAGAAACAAGATCTTCTTTGCTGCCATAAATACTCCTTCTCAAAAATCAAGCCACCAGATAAGAGATGCTCCCCAAACCACCCAAGGTGCGATCGCTCCATCCCCGGTCCCCACCCGCCAAATCCCTCCTACAATGGATACGGCGATCCTGCGGCCCTCATCGCAGGCCTCTCGATATGCGGATCACTCCACTCTATCTCCTGGCATCGCTCCTCCTCACCGCCACCCTCCACGCACAACCCCAAAAGTGTCCCGCAGACAACTCCACCGACGTCCCCGCCACCATCACCGGCACACTCGAATACCATCCCGGAGTCTACGCCTGGTATGGCGCTCGCCCCGCTCAACCCGTCTGCGGACAAAACGTCATCCAGCTCGGCTTTGACGACAGCACACAGTTTCGCGACGCCCACCGCTTTGTCGGTTGCACAGTTACCGTCACCGGAAATTTATTCCAGCCCGCTACCGGCTTCTGGTCCGTACCTTTGGGCATCACCGACGCGCACCTCCGGCCCGTCGCCGCCTGCAAACCCGGTCAACCGCTCCCCGACTATTCCGCCATTCCCATCCCCGCATCGCTCCATCGCTATAAGGTCACGGCCGCCTACGACCCCAATACCGAAACCTTCTCCGCGCAAACCACCGACCTCGCCTCCGGCAAACCGCTCACCCCATGGCAAACCTACGCCACCGATCTCGGAAACGGGGCCCGCGACCTGCAGCGAATGTTCTGCGCCAACGGCTTCCACGCCTCCGACCCTCGCGATACCCACAACCAGCCCGACCTCCAGGCCAACGTCGACCCCGACTTCCCTGCAGCCATCGAGGTCGCCATCCCCGAAACCACAACCGTCGTCAAGCTCTCGTTCACCTGCACTCGCACCGCATCTCCCGACCAATAGTGACCCCGGTCTCCCCGTCCGGCCTCGTAAGCAACAACCCACCTTGGCCGTCGTGTTGTCATATTTGACAATTAAGCACGGCCAGCCGACAATATGACTCAGACATGACCCTCACAACTCGCGGTTCCGGAAATGTCTTCCGAGACACCGGACACCCCGACCCCGACGTCGCGCAGCTCAAATCCATCCTCGCCGCCGAAATCATCAAGACCCTCGACCGCGAATCACTAACTGTCCGTGCTGCGCACGACCGCACAGGAATCGCCGCCGCCGACTTCTCACGCATCCGCAACGCCAGCCTCGCCCGCTTCACCGTCGATCGCCTCGTGTCCATCCTCAACCGGCTCGGCTCACGAGTCGAAATCAAAGTCCGCGTCCGCCGCGCAGCATAAGCGTCGAAACAGTCCGTATAAAACCCGCTTGCGCGCCGCGCAGGATTCACCGTCCAGCCTCGTCCTTGCGTCCGGGAGTAAGCTCTTTGTCATGACCTTCACCAAGCGCCTTCATGACGGCATCCGCAGCGGAGAAATCACCCTGAGCATCCGCATCTGGACGCGTCCCCGCGTCATCGTCGGCAACCGCTACCGCATGGAAGAAGGCGAAATCGAGGTCGACTCCATCGAGCCCATCGGTTTTCCCGACATCACTCCCCAGCTCGCACGAGCCTCAGGCTTTCTCGGAGTCCTCGATCTGCTCAAAGTCGCCAAACACGGTAAAGGCGACAACATCTACCTCGTCCGCTTCCACTACATCCCGCCCTCGCGCCGCAAGCCCGGCAAAAAGACCACTCATTAATACTCGGCCTCGCCTTCATACAGCATCCTCAACCGGCTCGCGGGTCGAAATCAAAGTTCGCGTTCGCCGGGCGACATAATCCACGCCGCGATCTCTGCTATACTTGAATCACGCTCAGTTGTTTGGTTGCAGCGTTCCAAGAGAACGCATTTGTGAGCCGTTCTCGCCCTCATCCAGCAAGGACTCCACGAAAAGTTTCTTCCCAAGCCCCTCAGCGGAATGGCCCGAGTCGAAAGTGTTTCCTCCGGCCAGGTTCGTCGCATCGCTTGCGGCGACCGAAGAAGCAACGTGTGGCAGAGTCTTGAACTCCCCTGCGTAACAAAGATCCATACTCCCCGCGCACAATGCGCCGGGAACCACCCACGCCGCTGTCGCCCGTGCCGGCAAAACCGCACGAAGGATGAACGCGACCTCCGGCCACCTATATTAAGGACCAAGTTGAACCAGTTTTCTGAATTCGCAATCTCCGCCAACCTCAAAAAGCAGTTGGCCAACGCAAACTTTCTCACCCCCACGCCCGTGCAGGCCGCGGCCATCCCGCCCGCGCTCGAAGGACGCGACGTCCTTGCCACCGCGCAAACCGGCACCGGCAAGACCCTCAGCTTCCTCGTGCCGCTCATCGAGCGCATGCCCCAATCCAAAGGATGCTCCGCGCTCATTCTGCTCCCCACCCGCGAGCTGGCCATGCAGGTTGAGCAGAACTACCGCAAGCTCACCGGCAGCACCCACTCCATCGCCCTCGTCGTCGGCGGAATGGCCGAGGGCCCGCAGCTTGCCGCCATCCAGCGTGGAGCGCGCATCATCGTCGCCACGCCCGGGCGCCTCGAGGACTACCTCCAGCGCCGCCTCGTCAACCTCTCCGGCGTCACCATGCTTGTCCTCGACGAAGTCGACCGCATGCTCGACATGGGCTTCAAGCCCGCCATCCGCCGCATCGCTGCCGCGCTGCCTGCTCAGCGCCAGACCATGTGCTACTCCGCCACCCTCAGCCCGCAAATCCGCGAGGTCGTCCGCGACTACCTCCGCAACCCCGCGCGCATCGAAATCGGCTCAACCCTCAAGCCCTCTGACAACGTCGCTCTGCAGAGTTTCGAGGTCCCCATCGAGAAAAAGCAGGAGCTCCTCGAGCACCTTCTCGACCAGCACGACGGCAGCTTCCTCGTCTTCGTCCGCACCAAGCACGGAGCCGACCGCGTCGCCCGCCGCCTCAACCGCTCCGGACACGCCGCCACGCAAATCCACGGAGACCGCACGCAGTCGCAGCGCAACACCGCGCTCCGCAGCTTTGCACAGGGTAGGCACCGCGTCCTCGTCGCGACGGACGTCGCCGCGCGCGGCATCGATGTCTCGCACGTCGCCCACGTCGTCAACTACGACATGCCGCGCGAGGCCGAAGACTTCGTCCACCGCATCGGCCGTACCGGTCGCAACTCCGCCAAAGGAGTCGCCTCCACCTTCGCCGCTCCCGACGAGACCCACCTCCTCCGCAAAATGGAGAAGCTGCTCTCGGTCACCTCGCGCCGCTTCCGCGTCCGCCCCAACCAACCCGCTATGCAAACCGCATAGTGCCGACAGGCGGTCTAGTGTGTTGCTGAGGAGAGTTTCGCGGCTGGAAAATGGCGGAACGCCTCTGAGTCACCACCGCATCGACGGTAATCGACACAGGGTCTTTGGCAACAAAATAGCGAGGGGCATTATCCCTCGCTATTTTTGTTGCGTGTGCCCGTCTGGCAAAGACCGCCCGCCGCGCAGGCGCCGCCGGAGGCAGTCTCAGCTAAGCCACAACCGCCACTTCTCTTAGCTCCTTCACCCGTGCACCGATCGCGTACTTCAGCGCCTCAATCCCCAGTCCCGTCACAGCAGAAATCTCATGGAACTCCAGCTTCTTCCGCTTCGCCATGGCCCTCAGCTTTTTGAGCTTGTCGGGATTCGCCACATCCGCCTTCGACGCCACCACCATCATCGGCTTCTCTGCCAGCCCATGCCCAAAGCTTTCCAGCTCGTTCATGATGACTTTGAAGTCCTCCACCGGATCGGGCCTTCCGCTCCCATCGCTCACATCCACCAGGTGCACCAGAATCCGCGTCCGCTCAATGTGCCTTAAAAATTGCACGCCCAGCCCCGCTCCGTTGTGCGCGCCTTCAATCAGCCCCGGAATGTCCGCCACCACATAGCTCTCTTCAAACGGGGCCTCGCCAATCTGCACCACGCCCAGTTGCGGCTCCAGCGTCGTGAACGGATAGTCCGCAATCTTCGGCTTCGCCGCCGAAATCCTTGAGATCAGCGTCGACTTGCCCACATTCGGATACCCCACCAGCCCCACATCCGCCAGAACCTTCAGCTCCAGCCGGTACGCGCGCTCTTCGCCCGGCCTGCCCAGCTCATGCTCTCGCGGGGCCTGATGCGTCGAAGTCGCAAAGTGCTGGTTCCCGCGCCCGCCGCGCCCTGCCTTCGCAATCACCACCCTCTCATCTGGCTTCGCAAAGTCATGCACCAGCTCGCCCGTCTCCGCGTCGTAAAGCTGCGTCCCCACCGGAACCTTCAGTACCACGTCCTTGCCCTCGCGCCCCGTGCAGTTCGATCCCATTCCGTGCTCGCCGCGCTCCGCCTTGTGCTCGGGATTAAACCGGTAATACATCAGCGTGTTGTGCCGCTGCGTCGACTCCATCACCACGTCCCCGCCGCGTCCGCCGTCGCCGCCTGAAGGTCCTCCGCGCGGCACAAACTTCTCGCGCCGGAAGGCCATGCAGCCATTACCTCCGTCACCGGCCTTCACTCGAATTTTCGCTTCATCAATGAACATTTGCCTTATTCAGTGTAACGAATCGAGTACGCTGCACTCACGAACCCGAACCACAGCGTTGTCCCTATGGCAGCCCCGCTCCATTTCGCTGCGCGGCCCCTCGCGGCCCGCAAACTATCATCGCTCAGCAATCGCCGCGGCCCTGACGACTCTTGGCT
>JASHUR010000331.1 GCA_030039895.1 Acidobacteriaceae bacterium
CAACCTGCCTCTGTCTCTTCGCCCTCTCGCGCAACTCGCTCGCAGCCCAGGTCGCGTGCCCGCAAAAGCCAGCCATCCTCACCCCCTCCGGCCGCCTTGCATTCGCCGGACTGATCTTCGCCGCTCTGGTCCTGCTCACATCGTCCTCGTTCGGCATCGCGCTCGGCATTCCCACCTGCGCCGCCGCGCTCGTTGCGCTTATCCTCGTCAGCTTCAAAGACCGTGGCATCTACAAGGCCTCCGTGCGCGAAATCTCGTGGAGCATTCTGCCCCTCGTCGCCGGCCTCTTTGTTTTGGTGGAATCTCTCAACCGCGCAGGCTTGCTGCACGTCCTCGAATCATCGCTGGGCTGGCTCACCCGTCAGCCCGCGCTCGCCGCCAATCTCGCCGCTTCCGGCGGAGCCGCGCTGCTCGCCAACACCATGAACAATCTTCCTGTCGCCTTGGCCGCAGGCGCCGCGCTGCCGCTCACACCCCGCCTCGCTCACGCTGTGCTTATCGGAGTCAATCTCGGCCCAAACCTCTCCGTAACCGGCTCACTCGCCACCATCCTCTGGCTCATGGCGGTGCGCCGGGAGAACATTCCGCTCACCCGAAAGCAGTTCTTCAAAACCGGATTAATCGTGATGCCTGTCGCGCTCATCCTCAGCGTGCTTACACTATGGCTCATCGCCTGAGTGCGCGTCACGCGCGGACTACATCAACAGCGCCAGATGCTCCAGCTCCAGCTGCACACACTCGGGCGAGCAGCCCGCGTTCTCAATGCGCACCACCGCGTCCCGCGCCTGTTCGGGAATCACTCCGTAGCCACGCCCGGCCAGAAACGCCGACAAAACCTCCGCCGCCTGCCACGTATCGATCCCCGCCTGCATCAGCTCATTGCGCAGTGTCGCCAGTTCGCTGGCCGTGAACTTCTCAACTTTGCTGTTTGGGGTCATTGTCGCTTCCTCCGGCTCTGTCCAATTAGACACCCGAACTTCCCGTGAGTTTCTGCCGTACCGTTACATTTCTTGATGCGTTGAAGTACTCACTCTTTCCTTTACGCAGCGCTGCAGCGATTGGTTGCACGGCCTGCTTCTCTTTCGCCCTGCGCTGCTGTGACGCGCAACACGTCACCCCGCGACTGCCTCTTCGCGGTCTACACTGGTTCAGTTATGTCTGAGAATCCGAAAGGCCCGTCGTGGACGCTTATGCTCGCCCTTATCGCTCTTGCCATCCTGCTGGCCCTTGCCATCGCCTACCGGATGATCTCTCCCTTCTTCCATCATTAGGTAGGACGCTCTGGGATCGCGATCAGTTACATTCAGGTCGGCTCGCGCGCGCCTCCAGCAGCACCGGAATCCCGTCTTCGATCGGATAACTCCGCCCGCATGCCGTGCATCGTACGCTGTTTTCCTCCAGTGTCAGCCGCCCATGGCACACCGGACACACAATCATCTGCAAAACCTTGCGTATACGTTCGCGCTCTTGCATCCCCACAGTGTATCCGCCTGAGAAGGAATACATCGTCTTCTGACATTCAAAGTAGAATAGGCCTGGTTTCACAGAAAATGGGCTTTGTATCAGGGCACGACTTCAGTCGTGCCGATAATGCTTCAACAAAACAGTGGGCTTTAGCCCCTGTAACGCTATCATATGAATTCCCAGCTGATTTCCAGATGATCGAAGGTATCTCTAAGCTGGTCTGAACACCCTATGCTGCGCGTCGGACTCACCGGAGGACTCGGAAGCGGAAAAACTACCGTCGCCGCCATCTTTCAATCGCTCGGGGCCCACGTCATCAGTGCCGACGCACTCGGCCGCGAGCTGATGTCTCCCGGCCACCAAGTCTACGATCAGATCGTCCAGCACTTCGGCCCGTCTGTCGTTCAACCCGACGGAACCCTCAACCGCCATCTCCTCGCCGATCTCGCCTTCCGCGACAACCGTCTCGCCGAGCTCAACCAGATCGTCCATCCCGCCGTCATCGCCGCGCAGCAGCAATGGGCCAACGACCTCTTTGCCCGCGACCCGCGCGCCATCGCCATCGTCGAGTCCGCCCTCATCTTTGAGGCTGACCGGCAAGGCTCTGCTCCCGGCTGGCGTCAGCGCTTCGACCGCATCATCCTCGTCACCGCTGCCGTCGAAACTCGCGCCGCCCGCTACGTCAATCACGTATCGCAGCTCCCCAACGCACCCTCGCGTGTCGAAATCGAATCCGATGCTCACCGCCGCATCGCCGCGCAAATCCCCGACAGCGAAAAAATCCCGCTCGCCGGCTATGTCATTCACAACGACGGCCCACTTGACGCCACACGCACTCAGGTCGAGCGCATCTACGCCGAGCTCGTCCGCCTCTCCACGCAGCCGGCGTCAGAACCCATCCGCTGACTCCGGTAAAATAATCCTTTGCACCAATTGTCCGCGTCATCCTTGCGCACGGCCACTGCGCTTTCTCCTTCAGGAACCGCGCGTCTATCTTAGCGGGTAGAAAGTTTATCTATGACCTTTCGCAGAATCGTAATCATTCTCCTCATCATTGGCGCCTTCTGGTATCTCACCACCCTCAGCTTCAGCCCGCTCCACCGCGGCCACTCCATCGCCTCCGACCT
>JASHUR010000332.1 GCA_030039895.1 Acidobacteriaceae bacterium
GACGTGCCATCGCCCGGCCAGCAGAGGTTCCTGACTTGCGTATTGGCGATGATGCACCTGTCGAGATTGGACGCTCAGCGGGATCCTGCCCCGGATGAGGTGCACCCGATAGGCGGTCCACCCCTGACATGTAAATTTATGCAAGTAAGGCACTAAATTTGGTGGAGGCGGCGGGAGTTGAACCCGCGTCCGAAATCGCTGTCGACAAAGAAACTCCATGCTCAGCCGAGTTCCGCTGGTTTCGCTTTGCGCGCTCAGAACCGGCAAGATGCGCGCATCGCTAGTCCGTAAATCTTATCCGGATGACCCGTACCCAGCCAACCGGACCAGCCTGCTGTGCGACGTCCCTTTGCAGCCCACAGGCAAAGCCGCAGGGGACGGCTGCTTAATTAATTAAGCAGCGTATGCCAGTTGATGATCGGCAATTATCATTTTGCGAGCGATTACGGGTGTCCGCACCCCGGCATGCCTCTTTGCCGCAATCGATCCCGTCGAAACCGTGACGCCCCCACATCTGAGGATGGATCTTTGTGGCTACCTCTATTTTACTCCTGAATCCTGTGCCTTTATCCCATCCACGGCGGCTCGCCCGCTTCGCCCAGCCGCTCCATCTCCTGCTGGTCCTTGCTCGTGTCCATCGACTTCCAAAAGCCATGGTGCAAATGCGTATACAGCTGCCCTTTCGCCGCCAGCGCCGGAAGCACGCCCGACTCAAGGTTTGCACCCTCCCACTCGGCCATGCCCCTCTTCTCAAATACAAAGAACCCTGCGTTGATCCATTGGTCCCGGATCACCGGCTTTTCGGAAAAACTGCGCACGCGTCCGTCCGCGTCAAACTGCAGCGTTCCGTATTGCGACCGCAACGGAACCGCCGTCACCGTTGCCAGCCCACCGTGTTCCTCATGAAAAGCAAGCAGCGCCTTCAGGTCCACATTGCCGAGTCCATCGCCGTACGTCGCAAAAAACCGCTCGCCCACATGCTCCGCGCACGCGCGAATGCGGTCACCGGTATCAGATTCCGCACCCGTATCCAGAATGTTGACTTCCCATTCCGGAAAGCGCCCCTCAAAGTAGTCCAGCAGCATCTCCTTGCGATGCCCGGCCGCCAGCACAAACTTCGCAAACCCCTGCCGGGCGTAAATGTGCATCAGGTGCACCAGAATCGGCCGCCCGTTCACCGGCATCATCGGCTTCGGAAAGTACTCCGAAAAGGGATAAATCCGCGACCCTTTGCCCCCGCACAAAATCACGACGCGCATCTCATCTACCGACGCCACTCCATTGCCTCCCGCCTTGCCCACACAGATAATAATGTCGAATACAGATTGATTCTACGAGGTTTCTCTTGGCAAGCTATTGGGAACACAAAACCGTCTTTGTCACCGGAGCCACTGGCCTCATGGGCAGCTGGCTCGTCAAAGCGCTACTCAACGAAGGCGCCGAAGTCGTCGCGCTCGTCCGCGACCAGGCCCCGCGTTCCATCCTCGTCCGCGAAGGTCTGCTGAACCAAATCGTCGTCGTCAACGGTGACATTGAGTCGCTCCCCACCCTGCGCCGCGTCATCGCCGAGTATCAGCCGCATACCATCTTCCATCTCGCCGCGCAGCCGCTCGTGCAGGTCGCCAGGCTCGATCCCGTCGGGACCCTCCGCGCCAACGTCGCAGGCACTTGGAACGTCCTCGAAGCCTGCCGCCTCATCGGCAACTCCAACGTCGTTGTCGCCTCGTCCGACAAGGCCTACGGACCTAACCCGAGCCTCCCCTACCTTGAAACGCATCCTCTCCAGGGCCGCTATCCTTACGACGTTTCTAAATCCTGCGCCGACCTCATCACGCAGATGTACGCCGCCACTTACGGCCTCAAGACTGCGATCGCCCGCTGCGGGAATCTTTTTGGCGGCGGCGACCTCAACTTCAGCCGTACCATCCCCGGAATCATCCAGGCCACTCTCGATGGCCAGCGCTTCATCATCCGCAGCGACGGCAAATTCGTCCGCGACTTCCTCTACGTCAAGGATGCCGCCCAGTGCTATCTCTCGCTCGGCGAGCGCCTCGCGACGTCCGAGTCCGATGCGCCTTCCATCTCCGGCGAGGCCTTCAACTTTGGCCTCGGACTCCGCCTCACTGTCCTCGATATTGTGCACATGGTGCTTCGCATCATGGACCGCGCCGACCTCGAACCCATCATTCAGAACACCGCCAGCGCCGAAATCCGCGAGCAGTACCTCGACGCCTCCAAGGCCCGCGAGCTGCTCGACTGGTCGCCACGCTACGGGATGGAAGAAGCTCTCGGGGAAACCATCGCCTGGTACCGGGCCGAGCTCGGCAATCGCTGAGCGCCCTTTCAGGCTGTAACCTCCTGAATTCCATATGCCGCTTGGCGAAGGCCGAAATTGTTGCTCACTATGTCCAACAACCGGCCGATAAGGATAGTACCGGCCGGCCTGATTACGAATCCGCGGTCCACTCGTCTGCATCTTATTAGGTAACTAGAAATGCAGTACTGAGACTTCGACGAAGTTGCCATAACCCACAGTACTGCGGCATGGAAAGCGCAAGGATCGTCACCCTTGAAGCAATCCGTGAAATGCTGTGTTACCCGCTGTACGAAAGACGGAGCACGGAATGTTTTTCTCCTTTTTGCAAGCCCTGATCCTCGACTGCGCATTAATCGTTCTTGCCCTCACTGCGCATGAGCTGGGCCACGCGCTCGTGGCCCGCATGTTTGACGTTCCAGTAAAGGAATTCGGCCTGAGTTGGACTGGCCCATACGTTCGCCGCGCCCGCGCCACCGGATGGCGCGAGGTCGTCATCTGCCTTGCCGGAGCCACAGTCAATCTCATACTTGCTGCCGCGTTGTGGAAGATCGACCACTGGTTTGCGCTCTTCAACCTGACTGTAGGTGTCGTGAATCTGCTCCCCATCACGCACTCTGACGGCAGCCACGCCCTCGATGCGCTGAACGTCATCGAAGCACCGGTCACCACATCCGACGAGGACGAACAAAGCAAGGCTGCCTGATCCTAGCTCCTCCAACAACAAAGGCCTCGCGCTTGCGAGGCCTTTTCGTTTACCGGGCTGCGCCCACGCAAATTCCCAGCTCACAACTTCGCCAGATTCGCCCGCGCAGCAGCGTGGTTAGGATCCAGAGCAAGGGCGTGTTCAAAGTCCCTCCGCGCTGCCTCCCGATCCCCTGCTCGTGCCTCTATCACGCCCAGATTGTTCCAGTCGTCCGCATTTTGCGGGTCAACAGCCAGAGCTGAATTCAACTCCCGGATCGCGCTGTTCAGGTCGCCCATCATCTCATAGACCTGCGCAACCTCACGATGCGGCACCGGATCGTTGGGATGCAGCGCGCTAACAGCCTCAAACTGCTTGAGCGCGTCCGCAAGCTGGCCCGACTGGGCATAGACGTTCCCCAGCAGTTGATGCGCATCGGCATCATTCTTCTGGCTGAGCGCATGCTCCAGCAACTCGGCTGCGCGGGGCAGATCATTGTTCTCCGCCTCAATCACGGCAAGGTTGTAGAGCGCGTCAAAGTTGTCAGGGTCAAGGGCAATGGCTGCCTCAAACTCATGCTGCGCTTCCGCAGTCTGATTCGTCGCCATCAGCACAATCCCCAGCCCGTTATGGGCAGAGGCATCGTTGGGATTGTCAGCCAGCAGGCTCTTATATTCCTGCACCGCCTCTGCGTTGTTGTCATGACCAAAGTCGAGTTCCGCGAGATCATAGTGTGCGTCAGCATACGAGGGATCAGCCGCGAGCGCCTTCTGGAACTCCGCTTCCGCCTCCTTCCAGTCTCCCGAGGTATCGAGAGCCGCACCCAGCGCCGTCAGGGTGCGCGCGTCCTTCGGCTTCGCAACAAGAATCCGCCGATAAAGCGCTTCTGCCTCAGCAAAACTTCCTTCGGTGCGGTCGACATACGCAAGGTTATAGAGCGCAGTTTCGTCGTCGGCATACTTTCTTAACCGGTTCTCCATCCATGCCTTTTCAAGCAGAATTCTCGGATCTTCCTTGGAGTTGGGCAACGGAAGCGCCAAAACCTGCAGCCAGAGATGACCCATCTCATCCGTTGACTCATTCCCGGCCCTCACTCGGATGGGCGGACTGTGTGGGTTGCGAATGTTCCCGGTGGAGTTGTCGTAGACATAGCGCATGTGCAGCACCGTCCCGTGGGGAAGAAAAATGGGCTTCTTGTAGGTGTAGACCGATTGACGGTCGATGTCCCAGTCGGGAATGAGGATGAGCCATTTCTTCTCGCCGTTCGGAAGTATGGCCCACCCCTCCAACCGCTTGCCCAGGTAGTGCGCGTGTGGATACACCCCAAGCACATCTACGTCTACCGGCAGAGTCAACTGGTCTTGAATGACAAAATCCGAATCCCCGGCAGGAATATCGAGCGCGCCATCATGCTCAAGCTGTATCAGCATGGGATGCGCCACCGGAGGCTTGTCTGTAAAATACAGCCCGATGACGGCCTGCGCCGTCTCCCACTTGCCGGTCGGCTTGAAGTGCGTATTCAGCACCAGATCGTTGCCCGGATCAATCCGCCACGGCATACCTTTCGGCTCGATCAGTGCCGGAGTGTCCGGCTTCCAGAAAAGAAAATGGCTGTCTGGCTCAAACGTGTCTCCGGCGTCAAAGGTGAACTCCATACCGGGAATGCCCTTTTGCCACGTGTTCGGGTGCGCGCGCCGCATGGAATCTGTGCGATCGATAATGATGTTGCAGTGATGCACCACACGCGGAGAGCCCGGTATGATCTGCAGCGCGCGAACATACTCGGTGTGCTTGATAGGCACCGGGAGGACGAAGTTAATAAACTGGTCAGGGCCCGATGGAGGAATCTGCGTCGGAGACGTCACCTTCAAAATGAGATCCGGGGGACCTAATACCCATTTTGACGTGTACACTGGCGGCTTCGGCGCATTCTTTGGATCACCATCCGGCATGCCGGCTTCAACCCACTCTTTGATTAGCTCCAGGTCTTTATCAGGAAGCCGCCGGTCGTCGGCAAAGTCTCCATAGCCGGGCGCAGGCAGCCATGGAGGCATAAACCGGCTTTGGGTGACGTTCTCGATCACCATCCCCCACCGGCGCGCGTCGGCATAGGTGAGCAGGCTGAAGGGACCGGCCCCGCCGGGGTGGTGGCAGGTGCTGCAGTGGTCGTAAAAGATGGGCGCAATCTGCTTGCTGAAGGTCACGTGCTCTTCCGCCGCGCGGGCGTGAGGCTGTGACACCTGCGCCGATGCAATCAGCGCAGCGGAACCAATCAAAATCGTTAAGAAAAAATGGCCTATGCTGCGCCGGGTCATTACTGGCCTATAATCCAGCATCCTACCGGAGGTCCGTCCGGACGTTGTACCGGGCGATTCTGGAGCACATCATCAATGGCCCGCTCAAGGTCGAACTGCGTGGCCATCGGCCGCTGCTCCCCAAGCTGGATATAGCGATTGTCAATTCTGCCGCGATAAACCACACGAAAAGGTATCGCGCCAGATTGCTCCGGAACCAGAATTACGGCCTCCGGAGTAATCACCGCATGCGTAAACTTGACCAGCGTGTGGTTCCGGTCGAGCAGGATGTGCGTCTCCGCACCATACGCCACCTCATGCTGACGCACGCCCGCGCTGGTCTCTCCCGGATTCGGATAGACATACCACATCACCACATGCTGCGGGCTGTATTTGCTCTCCAGGTTCTGCATTTCAGGAATATAGCGATTGCAGATGGGACAGTCCGTTGCCGCAAAGAACAGCACAACGACTCGCGTCCCCGGAAAAGTCAAACTGGTGATTGGTTGCCCGTTAAGGTTGTAGCCCAGGGGCTTGTTCAGAGCATTTGCCCGGTACCCGCATGCTGTCGCAAACAGAATGAATAGAGCACATAGCAACAATCCAGCGCGCTTCATAACGCAACAAGTAAACACCCCTTCGCACAAAATAGACAAGAAGTTTCTGCAATAGCGCGGCAACCTGTTGAATCTGCGATTTTTGCTTCGCTCGCTGCGTATTCGGCCTTTTTTTGTTCTAACGCAGTGCGCAGCTTTGCCCCTCATAAATTCCTTTGGTAGCAAACTCCACCAGCGCCGGGTTGTCGGGATTCAACACCGAGAGTCGACGCAGCACCTCCAGCGCCTCGCTCTTTCTGTTCAGCCGGCATTCGATAAAGGCCAGATTGAGCCCCGCGGCCGTCTGGCTCGGATCATCCTGGATGGCTCTTTTCAGCAGGCTCACCGCCGCATCCGCCCGGCCTGCGGCAGCGTCCAGCACAGCCAGATTCGCCATCGCCGTCACATCGTCACGATCCTCCGCCAGCGCAGCCGCATATTCCTCCCCCGCGCTCTTGTAGTCGCCCGACATCTGGTCCAGAAAACCAAGCTGTGTATGTACCTGCTCATCATTCTTGCCTACATGCTCGGCTTGCTTCAAAAGGCCGAGGGCTTTCTCGCCTGCCGCGCGGTCACCGTGATCGGCCAGTTGCGCATAGGCCAGCCCCAGCGCACGGTCTCCGGTTTGCTCTCCGAACACCGGTACCAGCACATCCGTGTTCGGCATGTCTGTCAGCTTGGGCGAAGGCCCGTTCACCATCGGCCGCGCCTGAATATCATGATCCGTCAGCTCGTTGTGCGATATGTCTGTCGTCTTAAGCGTCGGCATATGACACGCTGTGCAGTCCGGCTGTTTCGGAAAGTGCTCCGTCGCCATCTTCACCCCCGTATGGCACATCAGGCACTTGCTGCGGTAGTAGCTCACCCGCTCCGCAGCCGACGGCGTGTAATGCGGATCATGGCAGGTGATGCACGTCAGCCGGTCGCCGCTCGCCTTCTTGCATGCGCTGTGCATCAGCGCTTCGTACTGGCTCACAGCGCGCTGCCCGCCGGACTGCGCGCTCGCCTCCACAAAATAGGTCACGTACTGTGAAAGATCGTCGCCCGGGCGAAACTGCGACAGCGAAGCGCCAGCTCGAAAAACCGCGGCATTTCCCTCAATGTGGCACTGCAGGCACACGCTGTCTCTTTGCCTTGGAGCAAGCTTCGCGGGATTCACCATCGGCACCGCGCCAAAGGTGGCCACATGCTGCGCCGGGTCTCCATGGCACGACGTACACCCCACTCCCGCCTGCCGGAAAGGCAGTCCCTCAAACCGGTTTTCCGAACCCGGCAGCGGAGTCTGCACCGCGCTCGCATGGCAGTGCAAACAGCTTGCATCAATCTGCAGAGGCGACGACATCCACTTTTCCCCCTCATTTCCAGGCGCCATCTGCCATCTGTGCGCAAGGGTGTAATAGTTGATCCGCGTCTCAAACCATTGCCCGTCGACCTGATACAAATACGCGCGCCCCAGGTCCCCCGACCCCAGATACAGCAGCAGCTGATGCTCCCCGTGCAGCGCGAGCCGGCCATCCGATGCTGCACGATCATAGGTCAGCCAGGCGTTGCCGTCCCGCATAAAGACCTTGTACTGAACACCGGACACGGGATCAGAAAATCCCCCTTCCGGCAGCCCAGTAGCCGCCAGCCCGCTGCCACGCGCCATCGGAGTCTTCTCATAGCTGTTGTAGATCTTTTCGTGACACTGCGCACAAACCGCGTCGGGATTTGGCGGCAGAGTAACGTTGTATGTCTTCGGGCGTGTCTCAGAGGTCGCACGCGCCGTTTTCCGCGAGCCTGCCGCACCCAAAGTCAACAGCGCCCCAACCAACACTGGCACTGCAAACACAATGGGCATTAGCCCTCGTGTCACTCCACAAATGGCGGTGACACAACTCCAGATTCGAGCGCAGCGCGATCGCCATCGTCCTTTTACGCGCGGAGCACAACCACCGTGCGCGTTCCGTGACATCCAGCCTCAGAAAGGGTCCGGCACTCCCCTCATCTTTCTGAGCATTCGACGGCCGCAGTCCTGTGAAAGACGCAACTCTGCTACATTTATCCCCGCCTACGCCGACTCCAGGATCACGTTCGCGTATTGCGTTGTGTCCCCCGTCCGAATCAGCCCGATCGCATGCGGCACGCGCAGCTTGAGCGCGGTGTGAGGCTCATGCTCCAACCCTGCCCCTGCCATCGCCCTCGCGAACTGTTCTACAACCTGCGTGGTGTTGTACGTCAGGAACTCCTCTGCCATATAGAACCGGCCTACCGAGAAGTTCTTCCGCACCGCCTCCAATACGTCCAGCACCCGCGGAATATCATCCACCAGCGACAAATCGACGGTCTCAATCTGCGGCCAGAAAGGAAAGCCCCGGTCGGCAATCACCAGCGTGTTCGTATGCCGCACCCTGCTCAGCAGCGAGTTCACCTGCGGATTCAAAATTCCCGACTTCAGCATCGCCCGCTCCCTCCATTCACTTTCACTGTGACAGCACTGCCTCCGCGGACGCCGCGTCCGCCAACCGCATGTCTGCCAGTGAATACACAATCAGCACCAGATACGCCACCAGCGGCACGCTGTACGCCACCGCCATGCTCCCGAACCGGTCCGACAAATAGCCCATCGCAAGCGGCATCACCGCTCCTCCCACAATCGCCATCACAATCAGCGACCCGCCGATCTTCGTATTCTCCCCCAGCCCGCGTATCCCCTGCGCAAAAATCGTGGGATACATCAATGACATAAACAAGCTCGTCAGCAGCAGCGCCCCAGCGCCCAGCCAGTTCGGAGCCAGCACACCCACTCCGGCCAACACCGCGTTCGCCACGCAGAACGCCAGCATCAGCCGGTTCGGCTGCACATACCGCATCAGCCATGCAGACAGGAACCGCCCCACTCCAAACGCCACTAGCGATCCGGTAAGCAGGTACCCCGCTGCCTTCTCGGCCTCATGCGTATACATCATGATGTACGGAATCAGGTAGCTCCACGTGCCCACCTGTGCGCCGACATATAAGAACTGCGCTACCACCGCGAACAAAAAGTGCGGATACCGCAGCAGCGCTCGAAAGCCTCCGCCTGTGACTGTTTCTTCCTCCGCCTGTATCTTTGGGAACTTTGTCACTGCGATCAGTATCAGCATGGTCAGCGTCACCAGACTCACCGCCAGATATGGCTTCACCACGCGCAACGTCTCCGAATGCAAATAATTCCTGTAGTGATGCAGCGCCTTCTCCGCCGCCACCTGCGCCGGGGTCAGCTCGATCCCCGAGAAAATGAACTTCGTGCCGATCCATACGCCCACCACCGATCCCACAGGATTGAATGCCTGCGAAAAGTTCAGCCGCCGCGCCGCACTGCGTGGATCGCCCAGTTGCGCAATAAAAGGATTCGACGCCGTCTCCAGAAACGACAGCCCGCCGGCAATCACAAACAGCGCGGCAAGAAAGAAGCCGTAGCGATCAACCACCGCCGCGGGCCAGAACAAAATCGCACCCACGCTGTACAAACCAAGCCCGATCAGAAACCCGGACTTGTATCCGAACTTCCGCATGATCAGCGCCGCCGGCATCGCCAGAAAGAAATAGCCCAGGTAGAACGCAAACTGCACCAGGCCGGCCCCAAGCCGCGTCATCACAAACGACTTCATAAACTGCCGGATCAGCACATCGTTCAGGTTGTTCGGAATCGCCCATAGAAAAAACAGCGTGGTCACCAGAACGAACGGGACCCCATATCCGCGCGGAACCAGGGGAACGTCCTTGCTCTTGACTTCGCTTTGGGCTTCAACGTTACTGCGGGGCGGCATGGTTGGCATGGGTCCTCAGGTGCGCCCGCCAGCGTGGGCGTACTCGTTCAGCCCATACACGCGCACGGCGTTACCGCCCAGTATCTTCTCCTGCTCCGCTTCCGACAAATCCTTCACCATCTCCCTCATCGTCTGCCACCAGCGCCCATAACTCACCGCTAAGGTGCACACCGGCCAGTCCGATCCGGCCAGCAATCGCTCCGCTCCAAAACACTCAAGTATTACATCAAAATAGGGACGCAGATCATTCAATATCCATGTCTTCCACTCCGCCTCTGTCGTCATGCCGCTCAGCTTGCAATACACATTCGCCCGGCGCGCCAGCGCGCGCATCATCGTCCGCCACGGCTCCAGCTCATGCGCCGCAATCCGCGGCTTCGCCAGGTGGTCCAGCACAAACACTTGCTTCGGATGCCGGTCCACCAGCGCGATCGCCGCACTCAATTGCCGCTCGTACACCAGAATGTCGTACACCAGCCCATACGCCAGCCCGGAACCTTCCAGCACTTTCATGCCGTGCTCAAACGCATCGCTCAGCATGTACGCATCCGGCTCCGCCTGCAGTATATGTCGCAGACCCTTCAGCTTCGCTTCCCCTGCCAAAGCCTCCAATTCCCTGCCAAACTCCGCGCTCGCAATCGGAGCCCATCCGACCACCCCGGCAATGAACGCATTCTCATGCGCCAGCCGCAGCAGCCAACGAGTCTCCTCTACCGTCTGCCGCGCCTGCACGGCTATGCTCGCATCAACTCCCGCCGCCGCCATCTCCACCCGCAGGTCGGCCGGAGAAAAGTCGCGCCGCAGCGCCGTCATCTCCGGCCCAATCCACCCATACTCCTCAGCCGAGTAGTTCCACAGGTGATGATGAGCATCCACACACAGCATTCCGAATCTCCGCACTGTCAACGTCAGCCATGCGCAGGTACTCGGCGTACCTGCTCAGGGTATCCACTCGTCATGGGTTGTACTTATGCAGCCAGTTCGCGATCTCCTGCATCACGTTCAGTCGCTGCTCCCACTCGCTCGGGAAATGCCCCGACCCGGGATACGTCACCATCCGCACCGTCTTGCCGCGCGCCTTCAGAATCTGGAAATACTCCAGCCCCTGATACGTCGGAACGCGCACGTCAGCTTCGCCCTGCAGAATCAGCAGCGGCGTCGTCACCTTGTACGCATAATTCATCGCCGAGAACCGTTCGAACGCCTCGGGGTCCTTGTCCGTCCAGCGCGCGTCGTAATCGATCTGCTCCACGTCGCTCGTCCAGATGAACGAGCTCCAGTCCGTAATACCCGCGCCTTCAATCGCTGCCTTATAACGGTTCGTCTGCGTCACCGCCCATGACGTCATAAAGCCGCCCCCGCTCCAGCCAAACATCGCCAGCCGGTTCGGATCGGCCCATCCCTGCGCAATTGCATAGTCGGTCGCGCTTTCTACGTCGTCGTAGGCGCGGTCGCCAAAATGCTGGTAGATCGCCTCCAGAAAATCCGCGCCATACCCAATCGACCCTCGATACTCCGGCTGCAGCACCACATACCCCAGCCCCGCCACAAACCGCGAAAACGGATCCAGATCCAGCGGATCATTCGCCTCCGGCCCGCCATGCGGCAGCACCACAAACGGATACTTCTTCCCCGCTACATATCCCGCCGGAAACGTCGCAACGCCCTGGAGCTTGATTCCCTCCTTGCTCGTCCAGTTCACCACCCGCACAGTCCCCAGGTCGATCTTCGCCAGCTCATCATCACCCTCGTGCGTAATCCGCTTCAGTCCGTCGCCATCCGGAACCATCACGTTGCCGGTATGTGTCGGATCACCCGCCGTCATCGCTACCTGATCGCCCTCGCCCGTGTACTGTGGTGTCACCGGCACGCCGTAAATCGTCCCCGCCGGCCAGCGATACGCCCGCTTCAGCGCGCCGTCTTCAAACCGGTCCACCTCGGCCTGCACGCCGTGATACACCAGCACCCACACGCGTCCCTGCACATCACCCGCAATCTGCACCGCCGTCCCATCCAGCGCCGGAGTCTGGTCAACCGCCGCACCGCCAGCCGCCGGCATCGTCCAAACATGCTCCGGCGTGAGCACATTTGACTTCGTTGACAGCACCGCAATTTCCTTGCCGTCATCCATCCACGTAATGCCGTTCACCGCATTCGGAATGTCCGCCACATGCCGCGACCCCGATGCGCTGCATACATCAATCGACGCGGCGACATAGTGGTAGCCCGTGCGCGGCGTCTGCGACAGCACTGCCAGCTCATCGCTGTTCGCATTCCACGCCGCAGCGTTTGAGCCGCCTCCCACCGTCAGCATGCCGGTCACATGCTTCAGATTGCCGCACCACCATGCGCCATCCGTTCCATTCGCATTCACCACATACAGGCCTGTCTGTTTTGCCTCATGCACGTGCCTGAACGCATCCATTTGATCCGGCGGACGCGGATCGGCCGTCAGCACAAACCGCTTCCCATCCGGAGAAGGCATCGCACCTTCGACCCCGCGCGGCAGCACCACTACCGTCGACGGAGCCGCCGCAGCTTTCCCATCGGTCACTGCGAAAATCGCAAATTGCTGCTGGTCATTCACCTTCCATGCGCCATACAGGCTCTTGCCATCGCGCGTGAACCCCATCGGCTCAAACCCCTTCGGCAGCTCCAGCTTCTTCGCATGGCTCCCGTCGGCATTCATGGTCCACCACTCATGCTGCGTCGGACCCTTCTCCGCCCCGTAGCCCACCACATACAAAATCGTCCCGTCACCGGCTACCGCAAACGCATATGCACCGTGCAGCTTCGCCCAGTCCTGCGCCGTAAACGGGGCCTTCGCCTGCGCCGCCGTAATGCCCGCCGCACCAGCCACAGCAATTCCCAAAACACCAGCCAGAATCCGCTTGAACCGCATATCTAAGCCTCCGCGTCACTCAAATCTCAGTGGACCTTACCGCCGCCCCCCTGTCCCTACGAATTGTAGCCAAAAATACCAAATGCCCTGAAGGATCAGGGCATCTTCAGAACCGGGCCGGACATTTCCGTCGCGGCACTCCGTCCTTATTTATGTTGTGCGCTCCACGACCTCATGCTCCATTGCAATCAGCGCCATGCTCGCCATGTCCAGAAACAGCCCATGCTCCACAACTCCGACCATCGAATCCAGCTCTCTTGCCATTGCGTACGGATCCTCGATCAGCATGCCCGAACAGTCCAGAATGAAGTTCCCCTGGTCGGTAATGTACTTCGATCCGTCCTGATTCACACGCACCGCCGGAGTGAACCCAAGCTCTCGCAGCGCGCCGTCCACTAAAGGAGCGGCCATGGGAATCACCTCAACCGGCAGCGGAAATCGTCCCAGCTTCTGCACCTGCTTCGATTCGTCCGCGACAACCACAAATCGCTTCGATGCGCTGGCCACAATCTTTTCGCGCAGCAGCTTGCCGCCGCCGCCCTTGATTAACATCAGCTTCGGCGCGACCTCGTCCGCGCCGTCAATCGTCAGGTCAAGGCTCCGGCACTCTTCAAAATTGATGAAAGGAATCCCATAGCTTTTCCCCAGCCGTTCGCTGTCCTCCGAGCTCGCAATGGCGCGAATCCTCAACCCATGGTCGCGCACTTGTTCGCCCAAAAGCCGAATCCAGATCGTTGCCGTCGACCCGGAGCCTAACCCCAGCGTCATTCCCGGCTCGACCAGTTCCATCGCCCGTTGCGCGGCGTGCAGCTTCAAATCCAGATGGCTTCCGCGAGTTGCAAATTCAGACATCGATCCAGCCCTCTCACCAAGCGGAAATTAACACCCACCAGTGTATCCGCAATCAGGCTTGGCTTTTCTGACCCAGGCGCGGAAAACCCCGTGATCGTGAGTCGCGGTTGCGAGGACAGGCGCTCAAAAGGATCCGCAGAGCCACAGCGGCGCGATGACGACTTTTATGCCGCTGGTGGAATTCCTATCGCGGTCTTCTCTCGCGCGATACGGAGTTTAGGAGACCGCAGCGCAGCGTGGTTCGGAGGGACGGGCAGCGGTGACTTCCTTGCGGGCGGGAGCCGCGGCAAGGGGAAGGAGCTTGGAGTGGTTGATGGCATAGAGCGCGAGTTCAACCCGGGTGGAGACGCCCAGCTTATCGAAGATGCGAAACAGGTTGTTTCGAACCGTGTGCTCGCTGAGTTTTAACTCGTTGGCAATTTGCCGGTTGGTCAAACCGTCTGCTACCAGCTGAACGATCTCTTCCTCGCGCTTGGTCAACAGCTGCGCCCCGTCAGCATTCACAACTTTGACCGGCGCATGCCGCGAAAACGCCTCCATCACCTCTTGAAGCTGAGCGCTGCTGGCCCATATCTGGCCGGCGCTGACTTGCCGCACGCATCGGCAAAGACTCTTCAGTCCATGCGTTGAAGGAGAAAAGACCCCCTTGGCTCCGGCGCCGAAGGCGGCGGTGGCCAGATGACCCTCATTGCTCTCCAGGAGCACAACCGACTTGACCTTAGGACAAGCCGTCTGGATCTGCTTGAGTGCCATGATTCCACTCAGCGGGCCGTCCGCCAGCGTTGTGCTGATCAACGCCAGCTGAATCCCGTTGGAACGCACCGCCTCTACGGCCTCGCCGACGGACCACGCTCGAGCTACCACGCGAAAACCGGAGTAGCGGTTGAAAGCCTGCGTATACAGCTCGCTTGCCATCGTCCCGTGGCAGGCTAAGAGAATAGAGATATCTTCTTGGTTCAGGCTCATAATGCCGAACCTCCGCACGAATCTACGAAAACTGAACTACGGGGGATACGCGGGCCCTGGGGGCGGGAGAAGTCTCAACGTAATTACTCAACCGTCGTTCTGCCCGTTTTCGGCAACCACAGGATTTATCTGATTTCGGCACATAGGCGCGTTTCAGGCAGCCTATTCAACGTTACCTTCGCTATACTCTCGTACCTCTCGCACGGTAACTTTGGGGAGACCTTCAGCGGGGTCGATCAACTAATGTCACCGATGGCGTTAAAGATGGCTATACGCTAGCATTGGTCTCTAGTTTTGGCAACTTATATTTTTGCGCAGTGACAACACCACGCATCAGTAACCAGAGACACTTCGGGGGAGAGGGCCTTTTCGCATGACAAGCAGAGGCCGCTCTCCCCCGTAAATACTGTGAATTGTGATACTTCTACCTCGCCTCGGGATTGAGGTGAGGCGAGTTTCTCAGCAGAAGTAAAGCTGCATTCTCATGCACACAGTCTGCAATTTCGCAGCAATGAAACTGTAACTTTAGTGCAACAAAGAGGCTGATCATCACGCCGGTCGTAGCCGCTCGCACCGGAGAGCGGCAAGCATCGCGCGCCTTTGGCTTCTCCCCGGCCCACCCCCAGGCGAAATCTTCAGTTAGCGCCCTTCATATATCAGCCCACTTCCGTCCGACTGCTATTTTCAGCTGTGTCACACCAATGCCATGAGATTATGAATGGACCCAGATACGCCCAGAGATAGAGACATGAACATTCGCATTGGTCGTGTAA
Source organism: Acidobacteriaceae bacterium (assembly GCA_030039895.1). Classification (GTDB taxonomy): domain Bacteria; phylum Acidobacteriota; class Terriglobia; order Terriglobales; family Acidobacteriaceae; genus Silvibacterium. Next base: position 15,174 of record JASHUR010000332.1, read on the forward strand.
CTTATTTGATGCTTCTTGCGACCTCGGGCGTCCTTTGGCTCGATTCCAGCAGTGTCTCGTCGGTAGAAGCAATCACGCCCCAAACCATCTATCTCTCTCCAGGCGGCAACATCCAGTCGGCAGTCGATGCCGCACCATCCGGGACTACCTTCGTGCTGCGCTCAGGTATCTATCGCATGCAAAGTGTGACGCCCAAGCACAACGATACTTTTGTTGGCCAGGGCCCGGGTGTGGTACTCAATGGATCGACGATACTGACATTTCGGCCAGCGTCGACCGCTAATAGGCTGTGGGTGGCTCGCGCGATCGCTACGCCCTCAAGTGCCGAATCTAATCGCTACTACCAAACGGGGTGCGAGCAGAATCATCCTTTGTGCGCGTTTACGCAGGACTTGTTCATTGACGGCCAACTGCAGACTCCAGCCAATGGACTGGCAGGCCTGCGGCCCGGACAGTGGTTTTTCGACCGCTCCCATAGCTTGGCCTATCTACCTGCTGACCCTCAAGGCCATGTAGTCGAACTGGGAATGACGCCCTATGCATTTTCCGGGCCTGCAGGCGGAGTAACCATCCGAAATTTGACCGTGGAAAAATATGCGTCGTGGCCACAAAGAGGGGCGATCGGCGGAGATACTGCCTCTCTGGGTGCTTTCTGGAAGGTCGATCGCGTGGAAGTCCGATGGAATCATGGCACTGGCGTCGGTCTGGGATCAAGTTCTCAGATCCTCAATTCTTTCATCCACCACAACGGACAACTGGGAGCAGCGGTGCACGGTAAGAGTTCGATGGTTGCAGGGAATGAGATCTCTTGGAATAACTACATAGACTTTAAATGGGACGCAGAGGCCGGAGGGGCAAAATTTTGTGAAACGTCGGATTTGGTCGTACGATCCAACTACGTCCATGACAACAACGGGACCGGGCTATGGACCGACATTGGCGCGGTTGGTACGCTGTACGAGAAAAATACTGTCGTCCGTAATAAAAGAAACGGAATCCAGCATGAGATCAGCTACGGCGGTGTCATACGCTACAACGTCGTAAAGGATAATGGCTCAATCCCCACAAGTTCGTTGTGGTACTCACAGATTCTGCTGCAAGCCTCAAGCGGCGTGCAAGTCTATGACAACACCATTGAGGTAGCCGCTGGCTACGGAAACGGCATTGGCATTATGAACGAGAGCCGCGGCCAGGGAAAATACGGACCCTATGTGGCTGCGAATAACTCTATCCACAGCAATACAATTACTTATCTCGGATCGTCAGGATACTCTGGGCTGGATGATAGCGCCAAAAACAACTCAGCAGTTGGGAATGTATTCGACTCAAATCGATACATCACGGCGCAATCTGGGGCATACCACTGGATGTGGTCGCGGCCCATCACGTGGAAGCAATTTCAGACTGCAGGGCAGGAAAAGCATGGGAGTTGCTGCAAATGATCGGCCTGCTCTCTCCTCAAAAGGATCCACGCCCTTGCGAAAGAATCAAATTAGACAAAAAGTAGTCTACCAAGAAGCAGTGTGTGCTAAATAAGCTATGCGAAACTCTCCACTTCTGAGAGGTAGTTAGTTATTTTTCTGCAAACGCTCCATGCGAATCTTTCTATACAACGTAACCATCCATACGCTTTTCTTGATACATCGTATGATCTCGGATTTCAAACACTGTTTATAGAAAGAACACAGAAGTGGAAAGATAACCCATCTGGAAACGCCGGGACGGAGAATGGCGTAGCTCGCTAAGTCGTCTCGTACAGCACCAAATTGACGTTTGTACGGACTGTCTCCCCACAGAAAATGAAATCTTCGCGCACCCGTTGAAATTAAATACTTGATTGCCCCATGTAGGCCGATGATCCCAGGGCTGTACTTACCGTATTTCTGGTCGTAAGACATCGTCCAACCGTACGCATCGTCCGACGCCGTAATAATCACTAAACCCGCAACAACCTCTTCACCGTTATTCAGCAGAATGAGCAGTCCATTTTCGATTGCTACCTGCCGCATCTGAGCTTCAAGCAGATCATCTATACCAGAGGAGCGCCCCTTATACCGCATTCGCTCCCTGTTTAACTCGATTACAGTGTGAAACGCGTGTGCGGAAATCTCAGCTCCGCGCTGGATCGAAATACCGCCCTGCGGAAAGTCTTCTTTGAATCGCCGTTCATGGGACCGAATTTTCTTTCTCTGTTCCCTTTTAAGGCTTAAGTCAAAGTCAGAAATACTGTTTGGCAAAGCTCGAACCAGATCATCGCTTTTACCAACGATGACGACTCTCGGATCAGATTCGATCTGCGGATCCCGCACAAGGGGTTCGGAGCGGACATAGTGGACATTTGAGTACTGCTCGAAGATTTGATTTGCAACAAGCGAGAACTCCCGGGCGGATGCAGTAAGCGCTCCAATGACGAATGCCGACTGATTCGCGATCCGGAATACCAATGACCGACGCGTTACGCCGTCAGAGACAAGTTGAGCAATTTGTGCTCCGTCAAGCAATTGGTTCGCCTTTAAGTAGGAGTGGCGAGAGAAAATGCTGCTCTGGAGGCGATCGTGTTCCTGCCAGGCTTCAGGCGATCCGGCAGGATCAAAAAGTACGATGCAATCTTGCACTGGGAGCTCAGCTGAAAGAATCGATGCCATATTCTCAGGCTCTTAAAGATATCGAAAGGCGGCGGATCACCGGTTTGCCCAGATCGCAAGGGCGTGGCCGCCGAAGCGATCAAAATCATGCAGCTTCACGAGCCAGTCAAGAGCATCGACTACCGATTTGTATACGGGCTTGTAATAGACAATTCTGATGGCACGAGGCTTGTCCTCCAGCGAATGCCTGATATTCTCCAATGTGTCCTGGAGCGTCTGCGAGCCAAAAGGATTAAACAGGAAAAAGATGGTTCCCTCTGACAGATCCGCAGTTGTGGCATCGCTGCACATGATCTCGATGGGAGCTTTTCGCCCCCTCAGAGTTTTTCCGTTCTGGCGCGCGATCTCGCACAGTGGCTCGAACAATTCCACGCCGATACACTTTCGCAAGGGCTTCCGGGCGGCGACACAGAGGATTCCGCCCATTCCGCAACCAATGTCGCAAAACACGTCGTCGGAGCCCGGTTCCACCAATCGCAAAATTCGTCTCATACTCCGGTAACCCGCCGGCACGTAGGACAAGTTGTCCCAGTATCGTGCATTGCTGGAGAACTCGCCCTTACCCGGCTCCTGAGGGTCACCTATGGAGCAACTAACCAAACCGTTAGGCTGTGTATGAATTCCCAATGCAAAATCGTTCACACTCGTCCATGCTCTGACAAGGAATAGTGCTGGATGCTGGAGGATTGGCTTCATGATCTAGTCTTCAGAAGGCGTATTCCTTAACGGACTGGTTTGAGAGAATCATTCAGCTTCGTCCTAGTCTTCGCGGTAGAAGCCTGGAAATCGGCTTGATTAATTCTCCCAAGGCCGACTCAAGGCTACATCCCGAACCGTTTCAGGCCCGCCCGTTCCAGCAGGATGTAAGTAATGAACTGCGAGTTATAGACCAGATATCGCTTCCAGAGGCGCCGCGGTTCACTCGCAAATCGAAACAGCCATTCCCATCCATGCTCACGCATCCATCGCGGCGCCTGAGGAGTGACGCCGGCGTGGAGATTGAAGGCTTGTCCCACAGCCGCCAACACTGGTACATCTAGCCTGCTTCGGTGTTCAAACGCCCATTTCTCCTGTTTCGGACAGCCCAGACCAATCCAGAGAACGTCCGGACGCGCTGCATTGATCATCTCCACAACGTCTTCATCTTCCGCGGCAGACAAAGGGCGAAATGGTGGAGAATACGTACCAACGATATTGATTCCTGGGAACCTGTCCTTCATTACGGCGGCAAGACGCTCCGGAACTCCTGGCGCGGCTCCGTACAGGAAATGGCGGTACCCTTTATCTGCGGTGACGGTGCAGAAATCGTTCATCAGATCGGGGCCATATACACGGCGCTTCAGTGGGAAGCCTTGCGAGCGCCCCAGCCACACTAAAGGCTTGCCGTCGGGTACATTCAGCACGTCTTGACTTTTCAAGATAGCTCGGAAGTGGTCATCGCGCTGAGCTTCCATTACTACGTGCACATTAGCGAAAGTGATGCAGTGCCCGTAATCGTGGGCTAGAATCCAGGCTTCCATCTGAGCGATAAGATCGGGAATCTGCAGACCTCCCAGGCGTATGCCAAGCACAGCGTAGAACGCTATGGAGCCAGGAGTAGCAGTTCGTTTTCTCGGCAATGGATTGTCCATCCGCTTGTTCTCTCAGTGTGCAGAGTTTAAAGAGATTGAGTTTGTGATGAGTGTCGGTCCGGCTGAAATCATAAGAGCCTGTTTCGTATCAGTCAGCCCGATTCCCGATGCTGCAAATTTCACCAGGAACTTCAGCAACGCTCCTAAGCCACATCGCAGTTCATTACCCCAACCGTCCGGCTCCTGTGACTATACAAATGACTGTATAAATACGCGAACACTCGTTCGACGTTTCGCCATTCACCCATTTCCTCGATCTCCCACGAATGCCCCCAAAGATGAAATACACCGCCCTTATCCGCGACATAGTCGATCAGCGACTCAGCCGTCGCCACCCAATCATCTGTCTTATATCTCAAAAATCTTACGAGATTACCTAGACGAAGCCGTTTTGCGCTATTGCGCACAATCGGCATGGGTCTAAGCGGAATCGTTTGGAGACTCGTGGGCAGAACTGATAAACCATGCCAGATCCGTGGCCGGCTGATTGAAAATAGTTCGACAGTGCGGACCACGCAGAATCCCGAATCACATGCTTGAGTCAGATGTATGCGATTAAACCGCCCTTTAGGAAAGCAGAACGCATTGCAGCGGCGCCCAATAATCTGTTCAAGAGCGTGCTTTGATTCTCGAATTTCTCGCTCGGCTTGGTCGTCACTTACAGAGGTTAAATCACAGTGAGTGAGAGTGTGTGCCCCGATTTCAAAACGATCACTCAGTTCGCGAATCTGCGCCTTTGTCAATACCGGCCTCTCGTTTGCAAGGGGAACATAAAACGTCGCGGGAAGCTCGTATTTGTGCAGTAGCTCTGCAAGCCGCAGATCGAGCGGATGACCGTCATCCCAGCTTGTTGTCACAAGTGATCGAGTGTGTCGCATATTCGGTAAGCGTTCTTGTCCTTCCCGACGACCGCACATGGCCGGGCTTGGCAACCAACTCCTCGTAAATCGAATAAAGAGCGCGGTAAGTGCATTGGCCCGAGTACTTTTGCTCAAAGCTCAGGCGCGCTGCTGCGCCCATCTGTCCAACCGTCTCAGTATCACTAAATACTCCGCGAATTCGTTCAGCAAGTTGTGCCGCGGAACCCGGCTCAAAATGCAGACCGTTCACCGTGTCTTCAACAATCTCAGCTGCGGCTCCGCACCGACTCGTTATAACGGGCAGTCCAATACTGAAAGCCTCGGCAATACTCATAGGGAAGTTTTCGTAAGCCAGACTCGGAAAGACGAAGAGTTTGGCGGACCTCATTAACTCTATGACCTTGTTGCGTGAGAGCGGTCCTAGATACTGTATGTTGCGAAGTGTGCTAGCCGCGTCACGGACCTCACTCTGTAATGGACCATCGCCCGCGATTACGATAGGGATATCCGGGATGAATGCTGCTGCTTGCAGCAGCACTCGGACTCCTTTATCTACTTCCAGCCTCCCCGCAAAGAAGCAGAAAGACCCCGCTTCGGATTTTTCTCCCGGGTCGGGATAAACGCAATTCGGCTTGACTACGATCTTCCCTTCCGGAATCCCTGCCAGGACGTGCTTGGTGCGCGCAAATTGCGACAACGCTATATATTTCGACACTCGATCCGCGAAGGTCCCTAGGTGTCGATGTAAGCTCAATGAGAATGCTAACCCTGCGCTCCGGATCCTGGACTGCTGAAAGCACGCACGAACAATTCCGTGACCCTGCTTGAGTCGCCTTGTCAGGCAGAGCTCACATGGCGCTCCGTTAAGGCTATGGCGAGCATTCAGGCATCCAATGCGATAGTTATGTAGGGTTTGTACCACCGGAACACCTAGTTGCCAGCATAGCCAATAGACCGACGGTGAAATACGGTAGTGGATGTTGTGGCAGTGGACAACGTCCGGCTTAAACTTCTCAATGGCCTCACGAAGACGTTGATCCGATCGGAATGACCAGATTGGTTCCAGAGCGTCCAAAATTCCGAAAGGTGAGTCATTGGATTCAAAGTACTCTTCTACCAGATGCCCGAACGCCCGAAGTAGATCACACTCCGTAGAGACAACTGTATCCTCCCCACCTCTGAAACGGTAGCGGTTATGGACGATTAGGATTCTAAGAGCCATGGAGCGCTGCTACTTTTGTTTTTTCGTCGGTCTGCGCTGCTGCTGTCTGTGAAGCAGATCTTCCGAGGGTTTTCATGACGGCGCTTACAATTGCATCGCCAACTTCAATGCTCGTCGTAAGGCGAGACACGTCACCGCCTGGCAATTTGCCCGTAATAGCTTTGCGGAGACCATTCACAAATTGCGTGTGATCTGCAGGGTCGAAGATGCTTTCGGAGTCGAATAACTCCTGCGCGCAACCAGCGTAACAGGAGCATAAGACAGGCAAACCGCAAAGTATCGCTTCGTTCGCAACGAGGCCCCAGACGTCTCTTAAGGTGGGAAAGACTAAAGCATCACAACTGTTATAAAAAGATGACAACGCGTGTGCGTGTTGCGCTGGATAGAAGTGAACATTCTTCAGGGCAAGTCTGGATGCCATGCTTTCGAGATCATTCCGATCGGGCCCGTCGCCAACAAGTACAAGGGAGAAGATCAATCCTTCTTGCTGCAACTGCGCCGCCGAGTTCAATAACTCCGCGACCCCCTTTCGAGCGATCATTTGACCAACGTGTAAAAGAACCGGTTTCGGCTCGATGTCCAAAGCGGGAACACTGTGAAAAGCATACAAACGCTCATCCACACAGTTCTGCACCTGCAATATCCTTTCGCGTGCAATCCCCAAGCTCAACAGATACTCAGTAGAAGTCTGGCCGTAGCTGATCCACTGTTTGACCCAGCCGGCAAAGCATCTGCGTAACGCTTTCTTTACCCATCCGGCATAGCATTCAGTGTGTAACGTACCACCCCACCAGATCCACACGGGCTTTCCGAAAACCGCACCGTAGGCAGCTGCTACTAGACTTCGAAAACCCATCTCAAGGCTAATAACCGCGTCTGGACGTAATCGCAGCAATTCGGAAATGTAAGCCAGTTCAATGTGGAGGAAACGAGAGTCGAAGGGCCGCCCGTTGATGCGCTCCGTCCATTGGAACTGCCACCCTCTGACCCGCCGCACCTCGGCGCCCTGCACCCTGGGACTCTCCCATGAACGGCGATTGTGCTCCATTGCGCCGTGCAGAATGTGAACATCAAATGCTGTCGCTAGATGTTCATAGAGTCGAATGCGGGTGGGTGCAACTAAGTTAACCAGGATTGCGAGAGTTGGCTTTGACATGGATTTGAGCTAGCGCTGAGAACTCACTGGTAGTGGTGCATATCACTCTTTCAGTAACGTTAGTCAGGTAAGAAAGGAGAGCGAGGATGTAGAAATCCCTGGCCGCATTGAAAAGCTGCCGGTCAGCGGTTCGATGTGAAAGTCGACATTGATGTTAGCTTCGACGTCAAGTTGTGGCCTCTCTGCTTTGAGCTTTTGCCCCAACGTTATACGCGGCTCGACCAAGGCTCTGAAGCGAATCAAGATCGTTATTCATTACAACGTTGCAAACCTCAGCAAGAAGTTGAGCAACTTTGCGAGGGTTATACTGCTTCATTGTTTCTAAGGACCGTGCGCCATATGCCCGCACCATCGCCGGATCCTGGATCGCGCGGAACATGCACTCAGCCAATTCATGCGGATCGAACGGGTCGAAAAGCCATCCGCACGAACCGTCCTGAACCACCTCGCGCGCGCCTGCATTGGCCGAACACAGCACCATCTTGCCAAACGCCATTGCCTCCAGCACCACCATTGCCCAGATGTCTTCTAGGGTCGGCAGCACGAATACGTCACATGCGTTGAAATAGGCGCCGAGATCTTCATAGCGGACCTCTCCTGCAAGAACAACGAAGTTGGCAAGATTATTTACAGCGATGAATGACTCAAGCTCGGCACGTAGCTCACCCTCACCCACTATGATTAGAGAGAACTGGACGTTCCGGTTTCGAAGTTCTGTCGCCGCTTCAAGGAGTTGGCGCACGCCCTTTCTTTCCGAAAGGCTACCAACAAAGAGGAAAACGGGATGCCCTTTAGTGTGCATGTTGGGAATGGTGCTACTGCCTGCGCAGAGAGTAGCGACGTCAGGTACCAGATATGGTTCCTGTACGATCTTTGTCTGGGCGATGCCGAGAATAGTTCTGAAGTATTGAGCACTTTCACGAGTGTTGCAGATGCACGCTTCCATGCGCCTGCCCATCAGGCGTCGGATTGCCAGCCGAAATGACTGCTTGAGGCAGGCTATGCTCGGCGAAATGCCATCGCATAGGAGAATTACCCGTGCACCGATGAGCTTCTTCGCTAATAAAGCATAGAGCGTCAATAGACCAAACTGTTCTGTGACAATCACCCTTGGCCGAATCCGTATCAGTTGCCACATGATAGAAAACGGGGGTATGAAGGTTAGCTGTCTATCGTAGCCATTAGGATGTCTTTTCAGGACGAGCGTCTTGGCGCCACGCAGAATGTGCAGTTGCATGTCACCGGCACTGTCGGCGCCTGGACCAGGTAATGCGCCAGTAAAAAGCACTGAATGCGGAAACAGCCGGGCGAATTCTCGAAGGGTTGGCAACCAATAATAGCCTCGATCAAGCGTAGGAAACACCCATGCGACTCTGGCAGGGTTAACTTGCAAGATTGGTACATCCGCAGCTTTTGCTGGGGTCTTGGCTTTTACAATGTTCAGGGTCATAGATAGGGCCTTGATTCGGGCCAAAGCCCAACTGTCAGCATTCGCAGGTACGGTGATATCCAAAAGAAAGGCCAGAATGGACCGGCATGACGTCGAGCAAAGGTCATCCATTCCTTTAGGGGCAAGCCTTTAACGTGTCGAATCTGTCTCCAGCGATAGAACAGAGAGCGTGTTGAATCCTCCCATGTTCCTTTGACTGGATTTAATGAACATGTCCCAAAGTATCCGGGCGCCACCCATGTCGAGAAACCTGCTGTTCGCGCCCTGAGGCCATAGTCAAAATCACCCATCGCGTGCGTGAAATCTGGGCTGATGTTACCGACAACACTTGCTGTCTCACGCGAGATCAGAACACAGTTTCCGTTCATAGTGTCACACCGCTGCGACGCTGAATTAGGCTCAATCATCGAAAACCTTAGGCGGCGGAGGTGGCTGGCGCGAACCACTCCCCCGTACGTCAATTGGCCATTATTGGGATCGTGTATTGAGCCAACTACAATCGGGCTGTGCTTTATTTGCGCGAGCAATTGCTCATGCGTGGCTAAAAGGCGAGCGATGGCGTCTGGAACTAAGCACGTATCATCGTTCACCCAAAGGTAGAAATCAAAGTCTTTCTTTAGCGCCTCGCCAAAACCTCGACGCATCCCGCCATTCCAGTACAAATTACCGTCGCCCCTCAGAAGCACAACCTCGGGGAACATCACTATCACCGCCTCCGGAGTACCGTCCTGGCTGGCATCATCGGTCAGAAAGACGGTGAGCTGCACGTCTGTCGGCAGTGGCTGCTTCCGCAGCGCAGCCAAACAATGCAGCGTCTCTTCCTTGCGATTAAAGGATGTCAAGACCACAGCAATTCGTCGCATAAGAGTTTCTGGTATTCCGGTACGCTTCGAGAAGTAACTCTTTGAAGCTTGAAATTCTCAGACCGACACGGTCTGCCTCACCGGCAGAAGACGACTGACGGAAGGCGGGAGTGACCGCTTCAAAGCCTGAAGTCCCGCAATTCCATCCCGACCAAGCGTCATCGCCGGTCTTAGAAATACGAGCGCCGCAACAGGCAGCAGCGCAATGACTGTGACTGCGAATAGCCTCACGGGCATGGGCAGACCGAGGCGTCCAAGCGCTGCGTCAGCTGCATACGTAACGAATCCTGCTACAGCACAGGGCAACAGTGGCCGCAATAACGTTCCCAGGAAATCGGCCCATCGCACTTCCAGGAGGCGAAGCGCATAACGAGTCACTAAGGCAAAACGAAACAGATAGACCAGGACTACCGACCAGGCAACAGCGGCGGTGGAGTGCCTCGCGGCAATACCATACGCTGCGATTGCTAGAACCGACGTTACCCCCTGTGCGCGCAGTTCATATTGCACTTTGCCCATTCCCCACAGTAGCGGCCCGCCTATTCCAACCAATAAGTAAAGCGGCATCGCTATTGCCAGCGGCCTTAGCAAGACTATGGCTCCAGCCCATTTGGAACCATACAGACCAATAATGACCGTAGGGGCCGCAATTCCAACGATTGCAAACAGCGGCAACATGGAAGTTGCGACCAAAGCGGTCGCCCCCAGATAAGCTCGCCGAAGAACACCGAGGTTATCCTGCGCACGCGAAGACGCCGGAAACAGCACCTGCTGGAGGCCGCACACCATAGCAAAGGGTGTGGCGGCCAGATTGTAAGCACGAGAGTAAAGGCCCAGCTGTACGGTTCCGAGTGCTCGTCCAATAAAGGCGTTGTCAAGATTAAGAATTGCCCAGTTCACAATGTTTGTGCATATAACATTCGTTCCAAACTTCGTGATCGCGGCGCGATCGCGGCAACGCAAGGAGACTGACAAGCTGTGTGGCGCCGCCCTGAACAGCAGTACACTATTGACCGCCGCTTGACCAAGTTGTGCGAACACCAGGGCCCACACACCGAACTGAAGATAGGCCAGTGGAATTCCGAGCCCCAGATAACCGGCAAGGTAGGAGGCAACTTGAGCAGTCTGTATCGGGCGGAACTGCAAGTTCCGTCTTAAGATGGAACACGCGGTCTGACCCAGGGCCTGAATCGGAAAGACCAGCGCCAGCGTGCGAACGACGGGAGTGATTTCCTCGCTGCGGAATGCAACGGCCAGGGCAGGTGCTAAGAGAATGCAGATCAGTGCCAAGACGCATCCTGCTCCTAACTGAGCAGTAAATGAAAAGCGTATATCCTCATCCAAAAGCAGGGACTTCTGTACTACTGCGGACCCAAACCCAAAATCCGCGAGCAAGTTGCAGAAACCGATGACCAGCGTTGCAATTGCCGCGATGCCGAAGGGCTTGGGGCCTAACAGGCGCGCCAGCACAATACCGATCAGCAGCCCGGAACCGGAGCGTGCAGCCATGCCGACGTAGCTCCACTTTAGGGCGGTAAGTGCCTTTGAAGTGTCAACTGTGGCAGGCATCAGGATTATTCGCTTCTTGTCTAACGTGATCGGTGGGAGGAACCAAAGAAGTATGCGCTTGCATGCTGACAATCGGCACTTATTTGCTGGGATGCGCCAAAAGAATCGGGACGCAAGACATTGCCCGTCGTCAAATGTCTTTAACTCTCTTCACGATTCACCAACTCAGCAATCTCTGGCTCGCCGTCCTGAAGTACATAGTCGTCAGGGCAGGTCGGTAATACACCGTAGCGAATGAGATCCGTACACGACTGAGCAAAGAGAGAGTGTTGGCGAAGCATTTCGAGGAATTCCGCCGACAAAGGCCTACCAGTGTATCGAACAAACGCACGTGAATATCTTGCCATTTCTGGCTCGGCTCGCACTGTCCGAATATTTCGGGCAGTCTCTCCGCATTTCTCATCGCGCGTCTGCTCTTCATCTCCCCACAGCGTCAAAAAAGAAGAAAGTTCGACAGCATGCTCTCCCGGCCATATATAGGCCGCAGATCCCAGCCAAATGGCCGCGAGACTAAAGCTCGATAACGACGGAACGATGCAATCGCACTGTGATAGAAGCAAAAGATCACTGACGTCGGTCATATCTTGGTCGAAGGTAGTGATAGGCTGGACCGCGTCTATGATTAATTCACATTCTGCCCTCGGGGCATCAGTTACGAGCACAAACTCTGGATCAAGAGCGGCTTTCAACTCACAGCAAATCTCGATATACCAGGAAAGAGGAAGCCGCCGGTTCCAGCGACCTTGACCATCACCAGGGTAAAACGTTCCCTTAAAATCACCCGACCGGTAGTGAATGCCGACACGCACGCGTCGACTGCGTCCAGCCGCCGGCATTTTCGCCATTATGTTTGTGAGTGTGCTTGCGCTTCGATAAAGCTGGCTCAGCAAGAAAGGGCGACTCCGGTCCAGCGCGCCAAGTCCACCCCACATACCCTCCAGAAGGAATACGACCGGCACGAATCGCGGCAAACGCAAGCTATGAACCCAGTTCGCAAAAGCTTGACCGAAGTCAGGATCATAGTTCGCGCGATAAGCCCGCTCATTGAAAGTAATTACAACGGGATAAATTAATTCGAGGAGTCGATAGGCAGCAAAGTCCAGCCGCGAAGTTCCGAAGTGCCGCCAATACCTGCGTGGGTTCATGCCCCATGCGGGATGAAGGCAGTGCCCATCAATCGCGTGAGCGGCAAGACAGGCTTTGGCCCATGGTATAAGCTCGTTCGCCAACCCTGCACCGCGTCCCACAGCCTTGGGGACACAGAAAAAACGAGACCGGCTCATAATCTCACTTCACCATGGAGATTACCGAGTGACCTTTGGTCTACTAGGCCCGAGGCGCGAAATAAAGCTAAGGTGTTTATGGAAAGGCTCACACCGAGACCGCTTTGTTGAGAGATGTCTGCAACAGATGAAATCTTGCACGGCGGTCGTACGCCGCCTGTGACCCGACTGAGGTTGAAACCGAGATCAGCATTCCGAACAGCATCGATTGGCTGTAGCTGGCCGAATAGGTAACGAAGCACGCAAAGGACATAAAGATCCATATTCGCCAAAAGTTCTTGCCAGGGAACAACAGCCCTGCGTGGTCGCGGCTGGCAAAATGGATTGTCCACAAGGAACTGACATAAATACCTACAAAACACAGCAGCCCAACGACGCCAATCCGAAGCGCCAACTGCAGATACTCGTTATGAGCGATGGTATCTACGAACTGGCCGGCGGCGAAGCGACCCATGCCAGAGCCGTAGGGTTCGCCAAAGAGAGTAGAGACTGTGTCGTTAAAATGATCTTCGTACAAATCCGTCCATCCGTCGACTCGCCACGTCCAGTCATCCGAGTTCTCTACTGCCACGCCATAGGAATGCTGGACTTTGGACCCTGGGCCTATGACAAAGGCAGTCACAAGTATCGCCATAACAAATAAAAGGGATAATACAGCAATCAGCATTTGTCTTGGCACGCGGCGAGTATATAGCACGAATAACAGTGCAGCAATGGCACCGCAGACCCAAACTGTACGGTGCTCCAGCATCATTGAAATCGGGGCGCTAAGATATAACATCCACCGATGCCAGCGTGTTGCATTGCCGGTCAATATAAGATGTACGGAAATCAGAGAGCCTATAAGCAGAAAATATGCACATTCATACCCCACAACACGCATGGGGTAGATGTTCGTTCCGACGGCAACCTCCCACTGCCCTGCAATACCAAGGTGCAAAAAGGTGGCCGTCCAGCGGAATACAACCAGGGCACACAGTGCCAAAGCCGCTTTCATCCAATAGACCATCATCTTCTCACTCAGCTCCCTGCTGTACCGGAAACTGGCGAAGTAGGGTACCGCTGCCAGGAACCACCAGTCGAAGCGCGATTCATTCCCGGCCGCTTTGGCTCCGAAAATTACAAGTCCCCGGCCTATCGACAGAAGCAGGAGAAGGAAAACTATACCAAGAAGCATCCGGCGTCCGCCCAATTCGCGCAACCAGAAGAGGCGGAGCACTCCAGCCGCAACCAAAAGAGAAATAACGATATCCTGCGGATAAATGTAGAGGTATAAATGGATTCGCGGAAGGACAATAAGAGTGGTTTCTGCTACATATAGAATTAACAGAGTCGCGGCCCCAAAAAGCACATTGCGCGCCAACGCCAGAACGAGGTATGAGTACGCCCACATAACCGCAATTAGAACGGCTACAATTAAAGGTGCAATTCCAAGATAGGTGACGTATCCCATAATTTTAGATAAGGTGAGCTACGCTTATGAAGAGCTTTTCGGTTGTGGCTGCGCTGGAACAGTAGTTAGCAAACAGGCATAAATGCGTCGTTGTAATTCGCACATTGCTTTGCTGCCCTGCGAGGTAGGATTGTGCTCATTCGCACTTCTTTAGACGAGCGGAGCCTGGGCCAGCAGCATCCGATCTTCTTCGGTCAAGGGGCGTCGTCCAAGAACACGATAGTGAGCGCGGAAGAGTCGAGCTGTCCTATCCCAGGAGAAGAGGCCAGCTCGTTCGGTTCCTGCGTTCCTGAGATTACGGCGTAAGTTCTCGTCAGTCCATACGCGGTATAAGGCATGGGCGAGCTCTTCAGCATTGTCCGGATCAAACGTAATCGCAGCATCCTGAACCTGCTCACGGAGGGGACGAATGTTGGAGCAGAGAACCGGTAGCCCTAATGTAAAGGCTTCGGATATGGGCAGCCCCCAACCCTCAAACTTGCTGGGATAAACCATGCATCGAGCGAGTCTATATAGACAGTCACGTTCGACGGGTGAAACATAACCCACAAAATTTACCGTATTTGAAAGCCCGAGTTCACCGATCATCCGCTGGAGGCTTGGATAGTATTCGTTTTTGTGTCCTGAGCATACCAGTCGAACTACTGTATCGTAGCGATCACGGAGGATCGCCAGTGCTTCAAATAACGCAGAGTGGTTCTTGTGCCTCCAGGTTTGCGCTGGATAGAACGCAAAGTCGGTTTGAATCCGGAACTTCTTACGCGTGGCTTCCAGGTCCGCTGATGTTGGGCTTCGCTGATATTCCGTCAGTACAGGGGCCCAGGGCACTACCTTGACCTTCTCTTCAGGAAGTCCATAATTGCGAATCAAATCCTCTTTGCCAAACTCGGTCATCACGGCGATCAGGCTCGATTGGGTGCAATTTGCCCGATACCGAAACTCGCGATCTGCGAATTCCCAGGGCGCAAAGAAGTCAGGGTAATGCAGGTGTTGGAGATCGTGGATCTGGTAGATGCTCGGGAGTGTGGTTTGGAAGCCGGACGTTTGGGCAAAATGCACAACATCGACCGCCGCAGCTTCGACGGCACCATCGGAAACTGGCATGCTCCGTTCTATTGTGAGCATCTTTTGCCTACAGACACTTTGCCAGGTTTTGACCACGCCGGGCATCCCTCTGGCAATTCTCTTCCATGCGGGGTTTTTGCGGTTTCGAGTTGGCAAAATTCGGGATCGCCCTTTCATTAGGGGGCACAGCCACTCATGAGAGTCCTTGAAGGCAAGGAACAGATACTCCTCCGTTCCGTCTCCGAGCTCAGAAAGTGCCTTGGCGAGCCCTACAACAACGGAGCGGACGCCGCTGGCCGGGCCGTCCGGAACGCGAGCGTCAATGCAGACTCTCAAGCAACGATGCTCCGCCATTCAATACCTTTGTGCCTATGGATTGCAGGCAACATATTCATATCAGCCGCGTCAGTGATAAAACAGTCCGTAGAGCGCCACACCTGTGATCATATCCAGCACCGCATGACTGCTAAGCGCACCAGCGGTTTTGGCAGCACTGCTGGGAACGTACAGTACATCCCCGGCCTGTAACGCCAGATCAGGACTTTTCGACTGAAAAACTTTCCCCAGTGGAACTGGGATATCAGTTACTCCTGTCGTCGTCTTGCGGATAATTCGAGTGCTATTAAGTTTGGCTGTTCTGTTGGCACCTGATGCGAGAGCTAGTGCCTGAAGTACAGAAACATTATCGGTATCCATCGCAAATCCACCCGGCTTCGCAACGTCTCCGACAACATAGACAATTCCAGCCTTAGGCACCAACACCATATCTCCAGGCTGCAACTCAATATCAGCGGCCGCCTGACTGGAATTGCCAATAAGGCTAACTGTTACAGGATGGGCGGGGTCAGCACGATGGGTGACCAAAGCTCGTTCAGCGGCATCTGGAGTAAGGCCCTCGGCCTCCGAGATAACTTCAAGCAGGCGCGGTCTCCCAAGTGGAGTGTAGGCTCCGGGCTTCCTCACTTCCCCCGCGACGGTGATAGCCTGCGCGCTGCCGTACTCCTCGACCGCAACTGTAACCTGTGGTTTTTTGACTATGTTGCTGTCGGCCAGCCGCTTGGCGAGTACTTGCTGCGCCTGTTCAGGTGCGAGACCTTGAAGCGGCACAGTGTTCAACAGCGGAAGCGATACCTTGCCCTGATTATCGACCCTGAACTTCCCGCTTAATTCGGGTGAATCAAAGACTTGTATATCGAGTAAGTCGCCAGGCCCAATCGGCACGGCCTCGGCAGAAGACTTGGCCTTCTCCTGGGCAAGAACCGAACATGCCAGCATAACCATAGCAAGTCCGATCAGGAACTGTTTCTTGAGTCGGAACAAGGATAAGCGGTAACGCATAAGACATTCTCCTAATTATCATTCGGGCCCTGTGGCCCTATGAAGAAGACGAAGGAGGCTTCTTCGTGACGCCGGCCCCCGACCTACACTTTCGACAGAGCTACAGGCGCGTCACGGGCAAATCCATCATGACAAAGCCCTGCCGCAGCGCTGAAGCCGCAACAATGTGTTTACACCTGTCTGTGACAGTGCCTGCGAAAGACGTGTCAATCGCGACTACTGGAGTAATCGTAATTTTGGTATCTTCCCCCGCCGTAATAGTAGTAGTCGGGGGCGTTGATATTGACGCCGTTCAAAACTACGCCGGCGATACGGGCGCGGGCGCGGAGCAGCAATTCGCACGAACGCCGCAACGGCTGCCACCCGATTTTTCCCCAGCGCAGCACCATTACGCAGACATCAGCTTGCGCCGCCAACAAGACGGCGTCCGTAACGGGAAGTACCGGGGGGGTATCTAAGATCACATAATCAAACTCGTTTTTCCATTTCAGCAACAGTTCTGACATGCACCGAGAGCCGAGCATTTCCGCCGGATAGGGAGCGATAGGACCAGATGTCATCAATGTAAGATTGGACATCTTGGGGTGGATGAAGGCGACGTCCTCTAGCTTACTGATTCCAGACACGACTGAAGACAAACCGGATTTGTTAGACAGTCCAAAATGCTTGTGCACAGAGGGGCGCCGTAGGTCAGCGTCCACCAAGAGCACCCGTGCGCCCTTTTGAGCCAGTACTACTGCGGTGTTAATGCTAGTACTGGTCTTGCCTTCGCCAAGCACTGAACTGGTCACTACGATGGTCTTTACCGGACCACCATAACTGGACAGCAGCAGTGCAGTTCGCAAACTACGATAGGCTTCTGCCGCCTGCGACTTGGGCTTCGACAACGTAATTACGTCTGCGGCGTCCTTAAAACCATTGCCGTTTGCGTCTAAGGACATGGTGATCATGCCAGCGGCGCTCTTCTTTGTGCCGTTGCCGTTCGTGCTCAAAATGTGGCTGCGATAGGCCCCGTTTTTGTTGAACATAGGGATGACAGCCAGCGACGGTAACCCGCAATAGGTTTCCACTTCCTCGACCGTGCGCAAGCTACTGTCGAGGTTCTCCAAAACAAATGCGCTTGCCAGGCCGAATACCAGGCCGGCGCCGAGGCCCAACGCCAGGTTTAGCGGCATATTCGGCTCCACAGGGGTCAACGGAAGGGTCGCCGGGTCCACCACATTTGCTTTGGTAGACCGCAGACCCGCAGCAATACCTGCTTCCTTCAGCTTCTTGAGCAGGCTGTCATACAAATCGCGGCTGGAATCGAGCTGATGGCGCAAAATGGTGTACTGTACGGCGCTCTCATTGAGTTGGTACGCTTCCTGTTTTTGTTTCTCGACCATCGCCCGAAGCATGTCTTCGGACTGACGCGCCGCCAGGTAGTCATTCTTAAAACGTTGCGCATGATTGTCTATCTCCGCCTGGATGCGCGCTTCCACATCCTGCAGTTGTGCCTTCAGCTCCACTACCTTCGGATATGAGTCGCCGTATTGCGCGCTAACTTGCGCGTACTGGCTGCGTAAATCATTTTCCTGAGTGCGTAGCGTCTGAAGCGTGAGGTCGGGAGTAGGCGAAGTGACCAGCTCAGCGTTGCCTTGTTCCGCTAACCGCCAACTGGCCTCTTTGAGAATGCGGTCCTCCTCCGCTGCGGTAAGTTTTTCGTTGAGTTCATCCAGCTTCGAGATAGTACTGCTTTGGTTCTCCCCGCTGGCGCCGGGGGTGTCGGTAAACCACACCCCATGTTCCTTTTCGAACTCTGACACACGTTCCTGATAATCCTCGACATTGGCTTTAATCTCGTCGAGCTGCTTCTGCAACCAGTCGGCAACCTGCATGGTGGCCATGTACTTCACCTTGTAATTGTGCTCGACAAAAGCGCTGACCAGTGTGTTGACCACATCCATAGCCACCTGGGGCGAGTAGCTACGGAAGCGTATTTCGATCAGTTCCGACTTCGGCATGATTGTCACGTGCAATGCGGAGTCGAACGCCTTTATCAGCTCCTGGCGCCTCACGGGCGAATCTATCGATGCATGCTTCGGATCCGGCTTGCAAAAAGCGGGATTAGAGTCCAGATGGAGTTGCTGAATCACCGCCATGGCCAGCGGCTCACTTTGCAGGATGCGAACCTGAGTCTCCAATCGCGTTTGCATGTCGCTCGTGTCGGCGTTCGACGAAGCAGCTTGCCCGTCAGGGTCGGCATTCTCGTCGAAAATAATGGCAATGTGTGCCGTAGCCTCGTAACGGGGCTTCTTTAACAGCGAATAAACAACCGCACCAGAAAGCGCCACAGTGATGCATAGCAGGATAACGGCATACCGCTTCAGGATGATGCGACGTAGATCGGAGAGGCTGAACACCTCAGGTAGCTGGCTCTGCGGAGATGCCGTGGAAGCGAGTGATTGCTCCGCATTTTCGCGAGTGATTACTGCATTCATAGATTCTCCAATTGAAGCAAAGGCGCTAAGCCTGCGACCTAAAAACTCCCGGGCTACGGGAGTCTTGTGGCCGGGTGCTGTCCTCGATACGCCTTTGGGATATGGTTAACTCTGGCCGTTGGTGTGACTCATAACACTGACGGCTTTGATGCGGATATTCATGGCTCAAGCTGCGCCGGATCCACGGATTACAGCAGGAACGGTTCTAGCCAGGATCTTTAAGTCGAGCCATAATGACCATTCATCCATATACTGTAAGTCGAGTAACATCCATTCATCGAATGAGATATTACTGCGACCGTTCACCTGCCAAAGGCAGGTTATCCCAGGTTTCACACTGAACCGCCTGCGCTGCCAGTCTTCGCTGAAGCCTTCATAATCCCGGACAGGGAGTGGACGGGGTCCTACGAGGCTCATGTCCCCTTTCAACACGTTCAGCAACTGCGGCAGCTCGTCAATACTGCTGCGGCGGAGAAACTTCCCGATCGACGTAATTCTCGGGTCATTACGGATCTTGAATACTGGTCCAGATACCTCATTTTTACTCTCAAGATCTCGCATCAGCCGCTCAGCGTCTTGGATCATGGTCCGAAACTTCGCGATTTTAAATCGGCGCTTGTTCAGCCCTATGCGTTCCTGGAAGAAGAACACTGGCCCTGTGGATGTGGCCTTGATGGCGATGGCCACGCTAACGAATAGCGGCAGGAAAAGAAGGAGCAGAGCAGAGGAGACAGCGATGTCAAGCAGTCGCTTTGCCACAAGTGGCCAGTCGTCTGCGGCCCAGGTTCGAGTGGCAATATAGTGACTACCATCGAATTCCTCAGCCAGCCACCGCGCATTCCGAAGGCCAAAGGTATCAGCATTCAGGCGGACGATAATTCCGTGCTGTGAACAGAGGTTAGCAACCTCAGACCAGCGATGGTAGAGAGAACCAAAAGGCAGATAAATTACGGCCTCGTCTACTACCCGATTCCGCAGAAACTCGGCCAAGCCAGCATAATTACAAACGACATCAAAGCCGCTTCGGGCAAAAACACTCATCCCCGACCACGCGTCATCGACAAATCCTACTAGCCGATAGCCGCGATCGGGACTCTGTACAATCTTGCGCGCAAATGCTACCGCACGCTCGTTAGTCCCAAAAATCAGCATGTGGCGAAGATTCCTGCCGTGGATCCTGATCTGGGCAAGCAGCCACCGTAGCATAAGCCTGGAGGCGATCATCGTAGCGCTGCTGAATGTCCAAAACACCAGCAGGAACCACAGCGTAGCCATACGAATTGAAAAGACGGCGGCGATACCAACGAAACAAACCAGGGACAGGCTCGTTCCTTTCAGAACGTCGATGATCTCATCAAACCGCCTGGAGAGCCGGCGTGAACGATAGAGCCCAAATGTACGAAAGACAACATGGTATGAAGCCAAGATCAGAAAAAATAGGAGGACATCTGCAATTCTGGCCCGCATGGCGAGAAATGCCCGAAATGGGACACTGTGCTGCCTATGAACAAGCTGCAGAGTTGCAAGTCCAAACGACAACGCGACAAGCAGCGCGTCCAGGAGTTGTAGGAGTGTCAGTGGAACTCGATACCTACTGAGCATTTTAGTTTCCGCATCGCAGCAAGGCGTGCCCTTGCTTGAAGAATCCACCGCTGCGAATTGAATGTGAGATGAGAGAATGCCTATCCCTACGAATGAGTAACGCGGCGCTGAGAGATCTAAGCTCGAGTTCGGCTATGGGTCCGTAAGCGATTCACAGTGCAACTGAATATTTCGTTCTTAGTCAGAAGAAATCTGTTTTGATATGCGATTGGTGAATCTCGCTTGATGAGCAGAGAGACTTCGTTCACCGGTTTGTAGAAGCGATGGCCGCTCAGAACAACTCTCTTCAAAGTTTGGCAGGCGTCCACATCCGCTACTCAGCCGCGCTCCACTGTCCGGCATGAGTAGCGCACCACGTGGCCGGATGGCTTGGATAAGAATGAGTGCTCAAGCCCGGAGTTTGGTGCTGAGCTTTTGAAAGCGGCTCAAGTTCTGAGGCATCTACCTCTATCGCTACGCTTCGCATAATCCGGTCAAGCGTCAGGACGATGTTAAGGTTGTTCTTCTTTCGAACGATGACGCCTTCAAGCCCTGCAAGGATGCCGGATGCGACGCGAGCTCTCTCGCCGACGTTGAGGTACGGATAGGGCTCGACCCTTCGGTCATGTAGCCCATTCCTTAGTGTTTCGATTTCCTGTTCCGGCAGCTCCCAGGCATGCTGCCCGGAGCCGATGATCGAGAAGACCCCTGGGGTGCCCAGAACAGACCCCCGCTCAGCGGGAGAGATGTGAACGAACACATAATTCGGGAACAATGGCAAATCTAGGGTAACGGGGCTTCGCTTTTTCCATTGGCGGGGAGCCTTGTACAAGGGTAGGAATGTTTCAACATTTCGATGTGTAAGCTGGTCAAAGACGCGCTTTTCGTGATGAGTTGCGGTGTAAGCCGCAAACCACTTTGGCGCGACTCCCTGGTCGCTTGGTCTCGAATTGATCGCTTCGCAGAACTGTGACATAGCTTCGCCATCCCCACTCGGGAGAACTTTTTCCACAGAGTGGGAGAGTATTCAAGTTTCCCTCACAATGCTCATCAGCGTTTGTGAGGGTATTTCTTCTGAAGCGCAGAACCCTCTCAATTCAGGTGTTCTGAGCTCTCAGGCAGCTCCGGATAAAACTGAACCGAGGCTACAAATCCGTTCGGCCGCCCGGCAGATGACTTTGACCCAGCGCCTTGGCCTTGTACGCGTACCACTACACCTTCGCCGTGTAGTTCCAGGGTTTGGCCCCTCCCCCGCCGTCTTGGGAGAAGAACCGTTAATTGAATCGCCACTCCTACGGGTGGACATTCACTAGTCATCACCATCACGCCGCTCCTGCTGATATCCCTGGTCATCCCGCGGCGCGCTCGCACCGAGCCTCTCGGGGAGGGCCACCAGAAATCGACCGGAGCAGCGAGGCGATAACGCTTCGCATTCCGCAATTCCAGTTCCGTCATACAGAGGAAACCTTGCATGCTGCACTCTTCTGGTCAAAGTTCGCACATCTCTGAGCCAGCTCTATTGTTGGCAGCGTAGGTGAAAGGCCGGAAGCGCACAAGGGAAAGAAGCGCCCCAGTATACTCGTTTCCTATCGTTTCCTTAAGAGGTTGGGTACGCACTTGTCTTGAATAAGTACGTTTAAGCCCACTGCAACTGGAGACTAAAGTACTAAACTGCGCTGGGAAGAATGTGTGGCAGATATGGCGAGGGAGGGATTCGAACCCCCGGTAGCCTTTCGACTACGCCTGATTTCGAGTCAGAATTTTGTTCTTCTGCATGGCGTCGCACCGCGCCGCATATTGTTGCCGATCTACACTCTTATCAATGCCATACACAAGTTGGCACGCCCGCATGCGATCGCACACGAATGCACGAATCTACGAAACGAACAGCCACCAGGACAGCCACCAATTGGCATCGGGCGTCTGATCCCTATCTAAATGTGATTTGAGGTCGGCACTGCCGACGGGTTTTGACGTGAGACTCGAACCTACAACCCTTCTGAGCTGCATCCTTTGATTTAGTCCAGCGGTCGTGAGAGTTTTCCTATAATTGTCGATAGCAAATACGGCGTGCCGGGCCGGGTCCACACCAGCAGCTCGGAGCGCAAAGCACGGGAACGAGACGAATGCAAAAAAACGCAGATG
>JASHUR010000333.1 GCA_030039895.1 Acidobacteriaceae bacterium
CCATCTCCTCGCGCAGCCGCTCATCAAACTCCTGCCTCACCGGCTGGCCGCCCACAAGCGGACGAAGCCTCTTCAGCGATCTCATGAGTAGTCCTCCGCCTTCGCCCTGAAGAACTTGCCGATGATCTCCGTTGTCTGCTGCCACTCCTGCGTCTCATCGACTAATTGTCTGCGCCCGCTTCGCGTCAGCCGGTAAAAGCGCGCTCTGCGATTGTTCTCGGAGGCGCCCCACTCCGATACAATCGCCCCCTCCTGCTCCAGCTTCAACAGCAGCGGATACAGCGTTCCCTGATTCACCGCCAGCAGGTCTCCGCTGATCTGCTCAATCCTGCGCGCGATTCCGTAGCCGTGTAACGGCCCCAGCACGTCGAGGGTCCTCAGCACCATCAGGGCCAGGGTGCCCTGCGGCACATCCGCTTTTTGCTTTCCCATGTTCCCCATTTTGGTTTCCAACAGGAAGCATGCCACACCTCCTGTTGGAAAGCAATAGGTCATCCTTCCGGACCCGTGCCCCGAAATAAAACTCGACCGTCAAATGGGGCCGCCTCCCGCTACAAAAATCCCTGATTTTTTCCTAAAAACCCTCTTGACATATATTCCTATATAGGAATATATAAGAACCATGCCACGGGCTGCGACCACCACCGACGTATTTAACGCAGTCGCCGAACCGCGCCGCCGCGACATCATCGCTCTGCTCAGCAACGGACAGGAGTGGCCCGTCAACGACGTAGTCGTACGGCTGCAGCTCGCGCAGCCTGCAGTCTCCAAGCATCTCGGAGTACTGCGCAAAGTTGGCGTAGTCACCGTCGTCAAGCGCGGCCAGCACCGCATGTACAAGCTTGAGGCCGCCAACCTCAAGCCTGTCCACGACTGGGCAAAAACCTTCGAACACCTCTGGACGAACCAGATCAGCCGCATCAAGGAGCGCGCCGAGCAGAAAGCCATGGAACGGATTGTTCGTGAGAACCAGCCACGCCCTAAGAATCAGAAGTAGACAAAGATGGAAAGCCAACAGGAGGATGAAATGCCGGTAATAGTTTCGGAACAGGTAATACACACACTCGAGTTTTTGAAGGAAGAGGAGATCGCAGCGCCGATCGACATCGTATTCGAGACCATCCTCGAAGAAATGCAGCAGCTCGATGGGGCGGGCGGAGTTCCCCTCCCATTGAAATTGGAACCGTGGCCAGGCGGACGATGGTACCGCGACCTCGGCAACAACGCGGGTCATTGGTGGGGCGCGGTACAGGCCATCAAGCCCCCATCTCTGCTGGAGATCAGCGGCCCGCTCTTCATGTCCTATCCGGCGATCTCCAATGTGCAATACAGGCTCACGGAAGAAAATGGCGCAACCCGCCTCAAGTTCACGCACCGCGCCATGGCGTATATCGCCTATGACCCGCAGATCGGGGAAAACTTGAAGAAGGTGGAGTCGGGATGGGGGCCATTGCTGGAAAGGATCAAGGCAGCATCTGTAAAGAAGTAACGAGGTACGTCAAAGAGTAAGCAGCAACAGCTGATTCCTGTAGAAAAATATCGAGCGGCCAATCAAATCCTGCGAAGGGAGAAAAGACAATGACGGCACAGAAATCAACAAGCAAAGAGAACGATATGGAACACGGGAAAGAGCATCCCGCGATGAACACACCTCCGATCGTGTCGCAACAGGAGTGGGAGGCTGCTCGTCAGCAGCTCCTCGTGGAGGAAAAGGCCCTCACCCGCTCGCGTGACGCCCTGGCCGCCAAGCGCCGGCGGATGCCGTGGATGACGGTGGAGAAGAAGTACGAGTTTGACGGACCCAAAGGCAAGGTAAGCCTGCTGGATCTGTTCGAGGGCCGCCGCCAGTTGGTTCTCTATCGCGCCTTCTTCGAGCCCGGGGTCTTCGGATGGCCAGATCACGCCTGCCGAGGCTGCTCCCTGGGCGCAGACCAGGTCGCCCACCTTGCCCACTTGAATGCCCGCGACACCACCCTCGTTTATGCCTCACGCGCGCCGCAGGCAGACATCGCGCGACTGAAGACGCGGATGAGCTGGGAGATGCCTTGGTACACCATCATCGACAGTTTCGATGTGGACTTCGGCGTGGATCAATGGCACGGCCACAATGTGTTCTTTCGCGATGGCGACAAAGTGTTCCGGACCTACTTCATCAACAACCGCGGCGATGAGGCGATGGGGAGCACATGGAGCTACCTCGACCTCACGCCGCTCGGCCGTCAGGAAACCTGGGAGGATTCACCACAGGGTTATCCCCAGACCCCACCGTACAAGTGGTGGAACTGGCACGACAACTACGACACCGAGACCTCGCCTGACCCGAGGTGGGTGGATATCCTGACCGACCCGGAAGGAGCCGCCACCCGAAGGCGCGAGGAAGAAGAAAGAGGATGCGGCTGCTCATGAGCGCGACATCTCGTCCGGAACTGTGCGCCAAACGAGAAGCGACGAAAGGCTCTTGAGAGGTGAACCTGCAGCGCCCGCCACTATAAGGAGGCGAAGCCTGCGTATTGAGCTGTCACTGGGAGGTGAGCGATGAACTGCTGCCATGTAGAAACGGGGCAAAGGCCTCGGCGCAGCTTGTGGCGCAGCGCAACTGGAGGTGTGGGCTCGGGCATACTTCTGATACTGCTGCCGAAGTGCCCGTTGTGCATTGCAGCATATTTGGCTCTGTGGACAGGTGCAGGCATGGCGATCCCGATTTCCACGCGCCTGCGCCCACTGCTGGAGATTGTCTTTGTCGCTTCCGTGGTTTTGATGCTTGCGCGATGGATGGCTGCGCGAGTTCATCGAGAAAGAACGGAATGAGCTCAGGTGCCCCTCTTATCCACACCCTCCACATTTCGTCCGCCATTTCCACACACAAAATCTCTCTCCACCCCTTTTGCGCGCTTCAATCAGGAGTATGGTTAACAGCAACGAGGGAGCAATCCTTCAGCAGAAGAGAGTCGACCTGATCGATTCGGTCTACCAAGACCGGGTCGGAGAACTTGCACCGGAACTCCCCGCCGGCATTCCCGCAAAGGAAAGCCGGCGGACAGATCAGCGAAGCTCTTACATCCAACGCCACATCGGAAGCGGCCGGGAAGCGCGGGGTGAAACCTGCACCCTCCCCTGCTAGCCCGGCGAGGAAGGTAGATGTGATCCGGAAGCCGAGCCGGATCTTCGACAAATTCGGATAGGAGGGGCGTTATCCAGCAGGGATATCGCCCCTTCGCTTTTCAC
>JASHUR010000334.1 GCA_030039895.1 Acidobacteriaceae bacterium
TCGCCGATGATGAGTTCGCGCTGGCCGCGTCCAATGGGAATCATGGCGTCGATGGCCTTGAGGCCGGTCATCATGGGTTCGCGGACGGGCTGGCGGTCGATAACGCCGGGAGCGAGCCGCTCGACGGGCATGGTCAGAGAAGTGTCGATGGGGCCCTTGTCGTCGATGGGCTGGCCGAGCGAGTTGACAACGCGGCCGACCATGGCATCGCCGACAGGGACGCTGAGGATTTTGCCGGTGCGGCGCACCTGGTCGCCTTCGCGCAGCTCGGAGTACTCGCCCATGATGACGACGCCGACCTGATCCTCTTCGAGGCTCATGGCGAGACCGGCGACGTTGTGCGGGAACTCGACCAACTCACCGGCCATGACTTTATCGAGGCCGTGAACGCGGGCAATGCCGTCGCCGAGCGAGATGATGGTACCGACTTCGTCGACCCGGACCTTTGCGTCGTAGTTTGCGATCTGCTCCTTCAGGAGCTCGGTGATTTCGTCTGCCTTAATTTGCGCCATGTTTCACTTTGTCTTACAGGTTTCGAATAATTGTAGTCCTGACTGTGGGTCAGTTTAACTGGCCGCCAGTTGCTCCCTGAGCCGATTGATGCGACCGCGGACAGAGTCGTCATATACGGTACTGCCTATTCGTATGATGATGCCGCCGAGCAGTGCGGGGTCTTCACGGAATTTTGTGCTGACCGCGCCGGTAGTGAGGCGGGCGACTTGCGCCTCCAGCGACTTGCGCTCGGAGGCATCGAGGGGGCGGGCGGAGGTGATCTCCGCTTCAGCGATGTTGAGACGGTGGTTCATCTCATGCCGGAAGTCTTCGAGGACATCCTCGAAGAAGTCCATGCGATCGTGGTTGATGAGCACGGCGATGAAATTCCGCACCTGCGGGGACAACTTGAGGCGGGTGTTGAGCTTGTCGAGGATGGCGACCTTTTGTGCGGAAGGGAACGAAGGGTCGAGAAAGACTTCGCGCAGCCCTGCGCTTTCGTGCCATGCGGCGGCAAAGTCGTTGAGGTCGGACTGGACCTGCCCGGGCTTGAGCCGCTGCTCGAAGACAACGTCGGCAAGGGCGCGGGCGTAGCGTGCAGTAACTGCGGCCATCAGTTGCGCTCCTCCCGGTGGTCCTTCGCGCTGAAGTGCTGCCCGAAAGAGCGGATGAGAGCGCGGTCGTCGGCCTCGCTTAGATTGATTTCCGCAGTGGCGCGCTCGATGGCGAGGCTGGCGGCATATTTCTTCAGATCGCGGCGGACGGATGCGCCGGCGGCCTCGATCTCCTGATCGATGGATGCGAGCAGCCGCTGCTTTTCGGCTTCGAGCGACTCGCGGATGCGCTTTTCGTCGTTGGCGGCGTCGCGCTCGGTCTGCTCGCGGATGGCTTCGATCTCGATGCTGAGCTTGGAGAGCCGTTCTTCAACCGCAGCGAGGCGCTTCTGGGCTTCTGCGGTTGCAAGGCGGGCGTTGAGGAGGTCGCGCGCCAGGACCTCAGAGCGCTTGCGGTACATTTTGGGGATAAAGAGGAAAATGCCCCAGAGGACGGCTCCAATAAGGATGGCGGAGTTGAGATCCTCGAATATCTTTGCAGTGGTTTCCGTACTGAGGCCGAGATGCCGGGCGAGGCTTTGCACGGCGGGCGAGTGGCGGAATTGCTCCAGCTGGCTGTTGGTCTCAGGTGTATCCACCTTTTCCGCCTTGGCCACATCGCCAAGTCCCTGTGCATGCAGACGCGGCACCGCGACTGGAACACTCAAAAGCAGCAGAAGAATCAGGAGGGAGTAAAAGGTACGCTTCATCCGGCCTCCTGCGTGCGGTTGGGGAGAACTGCGTGCAGGACCTGCGCAGCGAGCTGGCCGGCGGAATTCTCAATGTGTTTGCGAGCTGCAGCCGCTTCAGACTCAATTACCGTGCGGGCCTGGGCGACGCGCTCCTGTGCGACGAGGCGTGCGGAGGCAAGCGCTGCCTCCTTTTGCGCGGTCCACTGCTGGACGCGCAGTTCGCGGTGGTGGAAGATTTCCGCCCGCGCGGCGCGGAGTTTGGCCTCGTATTCCTGGGTCTTGGCGTCGGCTGAGGCGATGGCGGCATGGGCGGCCTCAAGCGCGCCAGTGGTGCGGGCGCGGCGCTCGGCAAGCATCCTGACGAGCGGGCCGTACAGGATAAACCTGTAGGCCGCGACCAGGACGAGAAAAATGATCATTGTCGGCACGGAGCCGAGCACAAGTTCACCGAGTTGACGCAGCAGCTCATCTACCATGATTTCGCCGATTCATACGGGTGGAATCTACTGGGTTGGTTTATGGACAATTGGTTGTAACAGAGCGGAAATTCGGATGTCAATGCAGTCGCATACACTCCAACTGCATCTCCTGAATTCCCGTAAAGAGGCCGGAACAGTCCCCTCAAAAACAGGTCTCGGAAATCTCTTGACTCACCCCTGAAGGGGCGTACACTTAGGATATCACCTTGACCCGCTTCAGGGTCTAAATGGGCTGGATGCCAGGGACGTCTCACCGCTCCCGGGAGGTTCCAGCCCATTCTTATGCCTCGCGAAAAGCAGATTGCCGGAAAGAAGTGAGGTGCGACGGAAGGTCAGCCAACCGCGGCGACTCGCTAGCTTGCTGACTTGCTTGTTACACTCATTTGTTTTCAGGAGAGAGCAATGGGTGAGATCAAGCGAGTGGGAGTAATTGGCGCGGGCACCATGGGTAACGGCATTGCGCATGTGTTTGCACGCAGTGGTTTCGCGGTGCGGCTGTGCGAGGTGGAGCAGCGGTTTCTGGATCGCGGGCTGGAGACAATCAAGAAGAACATGGCCCGCGAGGTCGCGAAGGAGAAGCTGACACAGGCAGAGATGGATGCGTCGCTGGGACGGATTGCGGGCACGCTGGAGCGAGCATCGCTGCTGGACTGTGATTTTGTGATCGAGGCGGCAACGGAGCGTTTTGAGGTGAAGCGCGCGCTTTTCTCCGAGCTGGATGCAATTCTGCCTGAAGGCGTGATTCTGGCGTCGAACACATCGTCGATTTCGATTACCCGGCTGGCGGCGCAGACGGGAAGGCCGGAGCGGGTGATCGGGATGCACTTCTTCAATCCAGTGCCGGTGATGAAGCTGGTGGAGGTGATTCGCGGGCTGGCGACCTCGCAGGAGACCTACGATGCAGTGAAGACGCTGGCGGAGCGGCTGGGGAAGACTCCGGTAGAGGTGAACGATGCGCCGGGGTTTGTGTCGAACCGGGTACTGATGCCGCTGCTAAATGAGGCAATGTATGCGGTGATGGAGGGAGTGGCGACTCCAGAGGCCGTGGACGAGGTGTTCAAGCTGGGGATGGCGCATCCAATGGGGCCGCTGACTCTGGCAGACTTTATCGGGCTGGATGTGTGTCTGGATATTATGCGCGTGCTTCAGGATGGGCTGGGGGACCCGAAGTACAGGCCGTGTCCTTTATTGATACGCATGGTGGACGCGGGCTGGCTGGGGCGTAAGAGCGGGCGCGGGTTCTACAAGTACAGCTAAGGAGCAATTCAGCGCGGGCTGCCGAGGGAGCGCTGATTTTTGCGTCGGATAGCGAGCAGAATCAGCGATACTGGATGCCCGGGTAGACATTTATGGACAAGTTGAGCGGACGTGCGGTGGCTGCGGCGATTGCAGCGGCTGCTGCGCAGGGCTTGAAGTGCGATTCGCCAAGAGTCCTGGCGGACGGCAGCAACGTGCTCGTGCGTCTGGAGCCTGCTCCGATAGTGGCGCGGGTCGCGACGACGACGGCGCTGGTGCGGAAGCCGATTGAACAATGGATGCAGATTGATGTGAATATAGCGAGGTATCTGGCAAGGGAGGGCTTTCCAGTAGTGCGGCCAAGCGGAGAGATTGCGCCGGGGCCGCATGTGCAGGACGGAATGGCGGTGAGCTTCTGGGAGTATGTGGAGCATGACCGCAACTATGTGCCGGGCGTGAATGAAGTGGCTGCGTCGCTTCGGGAGCTGCACCAATTGCTGCGCGGGTACAAAGGTGAGCTGCGGAGGTTGAGTCCGTTCGCGGAGATTCCCGAGTGGCTGGACGAGATAGAGAAGTGGAGCACGATAGATGCTGCCGATATGGCAATGCTGCGGCGCGGGTACGAGCAGGTGGCAAAGCGCATTAACCAGCTAAGGCTACCGGAGCAGGCTCTGCACGGTGACGCGCACAAGAAGAACCTGCTGAAGACGAGCCAGGGGTTGCTGTGGATGGATTTTGAGGATGCGTGCCGGGGGCCGGTCGAGTGGGACCTGGCGTGCTTTGTGCGGACGTCCGGAGAGGACCGAAAAACGGCCCTGGCGGGCTACAGCGACAAGATTGAAATAGAGAGGCTGATTCCGTTTTTTGA
>JASHUR010000335.1 GCA_030039895.1 Acidobacteriaceae bacterium
ATTGAGGTGGTGCCGCCGAGCGGGGACAAGGCCCTGCATGTGCGGGTAAATGGCGTGCCGGTGTTCGCGAAGGGCGCGGACTGGATTCCTGCGGATAACATGCCGACGCGGGTAACGCCGGAGATTTTGCGCTGGTACATGCAAAAAGCGGCGGAGTGCAACTTCAACTTCATGAGGCTGTGGGGTGGAGGGTATTACGAAGAGGACGTTTTATTCGATTTGTGCGATGAGCTGGGGATCATGCTGCAGTTCGAGTTCAAGTTTGCGAATGCGAGTTATCCGGTTCAGGACGCAGAGTGGATGGACAACCTTCGCGGGGAGATCGAGCAGCAGACGCGGAGATGCAGGAACCATCCGTCGATTGTGATCTGGAGCGGGAATAACGAGATCGAATACTTCAAGGGGTACAACCGGCTATTCAATGACTTCATAGGCGGGATTGTGCATCGGCTTGTGCCGGGCGCGTTCTATGAAGTGGGCAGCGGCGCGAGCGGCAGCGGCGACATTCACTCGTGGGCTGTGTGGCATGGGAACGCGCCGGTGGAGAGCTACCGCAAGGTTCATGGATTTGTGACGGAGTTCGGCATGCAATCAACGCCGGTGCCGATGACGGTGCGCGCGTTCACGGATGCAGCCGACCGCGAGAGTGTGTATTCGCCAGTGATGCAGTACCACGAACTGGACGGCAGCGGGCAAGGCATCAAGATCATCATGGATTACACGGAGGCGAACTTCGGCGCGGCGCCGAAGAGCTTTGACGACACGCTGTGGCTGACGGATGTGAACCAGGCGTGGATGATTCGTTATGGCGTTGAACACTGGCGACGTGACATGCCGCGATCGATGGCGGCTGTGATCTGGCAATACAACGACTGCTGGCCGTGCTCCACCTGGTCGATGGTGGATTATTACCGGCGGGCGAAGGCACTGCTGTACCAGTCGAAGCACTTTTTTGCTCCGGTTCTGGTGAGCGGCTTGCCTGACGCGCAGAGCGGGATAGCGGATATTTATGTAACGAGCGATGGTCCGAACGATGTGTCTGGTGATTTGCGCTGGAGCGTGACCGACCTTGCCGGTGAGGTGCTGCGGCAGGGCACAAAACAGGTCGACATTCCGGCGCGGACCAGCTGGCAGGCGGAAGAGCTGGACCTCTCGGACCTGGTAAAGGCGCATGGCGCCGGGAATCTGCTGGTGTGGCCGGAGGTAGTTGTGGATGGACGAACGGTGGCGCGGAACACGCTGCTGTTCGGGCGGCCGAAAGATCTGAAGCTGAAGCAGCCGAACCTGACGGTGAGCACAAGCGGCGGCGAGACGCAGTATCGCGTGGTGATCGAGACGGATGTGCCTGCACTGTGGGTGTGGGCGGATGTGCAGGACACGGATGCAACCTACTCGGACAACTTTGTGGACTTGAGCCGGGAGCGTGCGGCGGAGATTGAGATTTCGCTGGACACGCCGATGACGCCGTTTGAATTTCGCAGCAAGCTGCAGGTTCGCAGCATCTACGATATAGCGCCTGCAATGCGGGGCTGAACGAGACGGTATGATTTTTATCAGGAGTTGTTGATGTCTTTTGATTCTTTCATGATGAAGCGACGTGAATTTTTGAAGGCGTGTGCCGCGACAGCAGTTGCGTCTGCCCTTCCTGCTTATGGTTTTCGAGCGGCTGGTGCTTCGGGCCGGGCCGCCGAAAGGCTTTCGGGTAAGTCGTCCGCTTGGCCGATGATCGGCACCGGATGGCACGGTCATATGTTTCCCGGGGCGGTGGCGCCTTTCGGGATGGTGCAACTGAGTCCGGACACAAGCGGCGTGAGCGAGCCGCTATGGAATGGCAAATCGGACAGCACGGGCTGGGACCATTGCTCGGGCTACCACTATGGAGACAACGTAGTCATCGGCTTCAGCCATACGCATCTGCAGGGCACAGGCGCAAGCGACCTGGGCGATGTGTTGATGATGCCGCTGGTGGAGGGCCGCAACTGGCGCTGGAACTCCGGCGTTCCGGCGGGGCAGGCCGAAGCGCAGATTGAAGCGCTGGGGACGCACTCGGGCTGGGTGATGAATCCGGAAGAGGAGGGGTATTGGTCGTTTTTCTCGAATGATGAGGAAGAGGCGAAGCCGGGCTACTATCGCGTGCACCTGAAGACTCCCGATGTGATGGCGGAGCTGACGGCGACGACGCGCTGCGGGATGCACCGGTATCAGTATCCGCAGGGCGGCAAGAACGGGGTAATGCTGGACCTGGTGCATGGCATTGGCTGCGAAGTGTATGCCGCCGAACTGCATGTGGAGAGCCCGACGCGGGTGAGCGGTGTGCGCTCCACGCATGGATGGGCGGCGGACAAGCAGGTGTATTTCGTGATTGAGTTCTCGCGTCCGTTTGCGCAAGTAGAGGCGAAGGTGGACGGCAAGGTGCAGACCTTATCGATTGGGGACAAGGTGAGCGGCAAGGAACTGCAGGCCATCTTTACGCAGTCGGAGAGCGCGGAGCCGCTGGTGGCGCGAGTGGGCATCTCGGGAACGACGATCGATGGGGCGAGCAAGAACCTGTCGACGGAGATCACGGGCTGGGACTTCGATGCGGTGCGCGCCGGGACCGGGCGGGATTGGGACAAGGCGCTGGATGCGTTGATGGCCGAATGCGCGACTCAGGCGATGCAGCAGACGTTCGATACGGCGGTGTATCACGGGCTGGTTGCTCCGGCGACGTTCAATGATGTGGACGGGACGTATCGCGGGCAGGACCACAAGAATTATCCGAACCCGGGATTTACGAAGTACACGACGCTTTCGATCTGGGACATTTACCGCGGCGAGTTTCCGTTCATCATGCTGATGCAGCCGAGGCGCGTTCGCGACATTATTGAGACGCTGCTGGCGGATTATCGCCAGCTCAACCAGAATTCGCTGCCGGTGTGGCCGCTGTGGGGCAACGAAACGTGGTGCATGACCGGCTTTCATGTTGTTGGGATGATTGTGGGCGCGTATGCGCGCGGCTTCCGCGACTTTGATGTGGATGCGGCGTATGCGGCCATGCGCGACACGGCGCTGGTGGGCGCGAAGGCGAACGATAATTTCGACCTGCAAAAGCAGTTCCGCTCGCTGGGGTATGTGGCTTCAGGCGGGCAAAACCAGTCGGTGTCGCGTACGTTGGACTTCTCCTATGACTACTGGTGCGTGGGCGCGATGGCGGACCTGCTGGGCAAGCATGACGATGCGGCGATGTTCTACAAGCTGGGGCAGAACTACCGGAACATCTTCGATGCGAAGACGGGCTTTATGCGCGGCAAGACGGAAGCGGGATCGTGGCGCGAGCCGTTCCGCCCGGATGAGGAGTACTGGGAGGATTACACCGAGTCCGATGCGTGGCAGGCGACGTTCAACGTGATGCAGGACGTGCAGGGGCTGATCGATCTGTACGGCGGAGACGATGCGTTCATCGCCAAGCTGGACGCGCTGTTTGCGGCGCCGTCGCACGTGCTGAACTCGCCGCCGGACATCAGCGGCATGGTGGGGCAGGATGCGCAGGGCGACGAGCCGAGTAACCATATCCCCTACCTGTATACGTTTGCGGGCGCGCCGTGGAAGACGCAGGAGCGCGTGCGGCAGGTGGCGGCGCTGTACAACAATACTCCGGCGGGCGTGCCGGGCAACGACGACTGCGGGCAGACTTCGTCATGGTTCGCGTTTGCGTCGATGGGGTTCTATCCGGTAAACGCGGTCACGGGCGTGTATGTGATCGGGAGCCCGATGGTGGAGCGAGCGAC
>JASHUR010000336.1 GCA_030039895.1 Acidobacteriaceae bacterium
GACAGGAATTTTGAGGGAAACCTGTCGCCGCACGGATGGTTTGCAGCCGAGTACCGCACGCTGTTGCGGAATATGTTCGTACGCGAAGACGGCGACAATCTGCATCTGCTTTCAGTGCTGTCTCCGGACTGGATTGGAGCGGGGAAACATATCTCCGCTGAAAACGTGCCGACCGATTTTGGCAAGGTCAGCCTGACGCTCGACCAGCCGAGTGACTCTTCGGCAACTTTACACATTGACTCCAGCTGGGTGAATGCGCCGAAGCAGATCGTGGTTCATCTGCCGTGGTTTATGCAGGTCTCGTCCGTGCTGTCCGATGGCAAGAATGTGCCGGTCTCCGGCGGCGCAGTGAGACTCTCACCAGGTACGCATACAGTGCAGATCGCGTGGAGCCGGCTTGCGGATGCTCCTGATTTAAGCTATGCGCGCGCGGTTGACGCGTACAAGGCCGAGTATCTGCGGCACTACAACGAGTTCATGCACGGAACTGCAACCGTCCCGGCTAAACCTTAATGAAGATCTTCTTAATGTAGAGAGGCCACACGACGAGCCAGCAAACCATCACAAAAGCTATCGCGTAGAGTAGCGCGCCTATTCCGGGTGGATGGACGCGCTGGAAGAATCCCTGATAGATCAGATCGTCGAGGGTCTGACCAGGGCCCAGTTTGATGGAATCAAGTCCGGATGCCAGTAGCTCCGAAACCATATAGGCCGTGATCGCATTGGCGCCGAAGACCAGCCAGTAGTAGGTCCATCCCCTCTTCCACCCACGAATTTCTATAGCCCAGTAGCAGAGGGCAAGGCCCAGCAGCGAGATGCCGGCGCAGAAGAGAACGAAGGAGCTGGTCCAGAGATTCTTATTGATCGGGAACCAGGGGTTCCAGAGTTGGCCCAGAAAGACCAGAGCGATGCCTCCGCCAAGCAGGCCCAGGCATTTCTGTTCCTTGCTCTTTGTTGTGCGCAGCCACATGCCAGTAAGCATGCCGAGGAGCGCGGTAGCGACGGAGGGAATGTCGCTCAGCAGCCCCTCTGGATCGCGCACACCTCTGTAGAGACGCCCCGGAAAGATGTGCCGGTCAAGCCAGGCAGCGATGTTTGCATACTTGTCCATGAAAGGGATAGTTTTGCCGGGGACGCCGAGGCCGGGTACGGGAACGAATCTCATGAGAGCCCAGTAACCAACAAGGGCGATGACTGCGAGAACGATTTTGCTGGCCGGTTTTTTGTCCCAGAGGTAGAGGAAGCTGCATACAAGGAAGCAGATCGCGATGCGCTGGAGCACGCCGTAAATACGAAGAGTTTCGAGGTGGAAGAACGGGAAGCCGTTCACTACGATGCCCAGCAGGAAGAGTATGACGAATCGCTGCATATCGTGGAGCGCAATGCTCTTCTTTGAGGCGCCGCGGCTGAGCCTCGACTCAGTCGAAAAGACAATCGTAATGCCGACCAGGAACACGAAGGTCGGGAAGACCAGGTCGGTCGGTGTCCAGCCGTTCCAGTCTGAATGCTTCAGCGGCCCGTAGGCATACCTGCCGCCGTTGTTCACCAGGATCATGAACGCGATAGTGATGCCGCGAAGGACATCAAGTGATATGAGACGACTTGAAGATACGCGCGCGGGATTCTCAAGCGGAACAGATGAAACCGATGCCATTTGACTCCCCATCTCCTTTAGGCAAACGAATTGGATACACTCTACTCGCGTTTCCCCTGCGATTCCAGAGGAATTCCAAGTTTGCGGTGTTTGCTCTGCCAGGTCTCACGATCGTGAACATTTTCTTCTTTCATACCCGGGCTCAATGAGGCAGAATGGTTGTTCATCAAATGATGCGCGTGGGTCAGCAAGTTCATGGGACCGAGGAACGTACCAGCCAAGAATACCGATCCTGAACACGACCGTTGGTCTATGGACGAGCGACCGTCAGGCGTGAGTACGTTTCAGGACCTGGTGGGCGGAAGCGTTGTCATGCAGCGCGTGTACGCCGCCATATCTCAGGTGGCTGACAGCAATATTGCTGTGATTGTGCGCGGGGAAAGCGGAACGGGCAAAGAGCTCGTCGCGAAAGCGATTGTCGCTCTCAGCAGCCGGCACAATAAGCCGTTCATCCGGGTGAATTGCGCCGCATTACCCGAGAACCTGATTGAATCAGAGCTGTTCGGCCACGAACGCGGCGCCTTTACCGGGGCGGTCGACTCAAAGCCCGGGCACTTTGAGCTGGCAGATAGTGGGACACTCTTCCTGGATGAAATTGCGACCCTCACTCTGCCCCTGCAAACAAAGCTGCTGCGGGTCCTTGAGGACCATCATGTGCAGAGGCTGGGCGGGCGGCACAGCAAGAAGATTGATTTCCGCCTGATTTGCGCCACGAATGAGCCCCTGGAAGAGATGGCTAAGACGGGCAAGTTCCGCGAGGACCTCTATTACCGGATTCATGTGGTGCCGGTTCATCTGCCCCCTCTGCGCGAACGCACTGGAGATATCGCTCTGTTGGCCGACTACTTTCTCCGTACGCACGCGGCTGCGAATAATATTCAGCCGAAGCGTTTGACGCCCGAGGTGCTGACCATACTGGAGGAGCACAATTGGCCGGGCAATGTTCGAGAGCTGGAGAATCTCATACAGCGCCTACTCATCACGGTGAAAGGTACCGCCATCCATCCGGAGCACCTGCCTGCACAAATACTGGAACAGAGCCTTTCCGCGCAGGACGCCATCCTTTTGCCCAGGGATGGAGTAGGGTTTGATGAACAAATTCGGCAGATGGAGATAGCCCTGCTCGAAGCCGCAATTCGCCGGGAGTCAGGAAACAAGGCAGCGGCAGCAAGGCTGCTGAAACTGGACCTGCAGCGGATGAAGTATCTGTGCCGGAAGTATTCTCTCTGAACCGAGGTTTGGGTTAATTTTTAATCCGCCAGGGATTAATTTTTAACCTATATGGAGGAGCCCCAGTTCGAACCCCGAAATCTGGTACGCCACGTCCTATCCTACAAACAACTCATACATAAAGGCTTAAGCGAATCGCTGGTGTCGCGTTTGAGTTTGGCATGTCACCTGCTCTATGTGTTGACGTCAGTACTTATCAAACACCTTCAGCGAGGAAACGAAATGGCAATCGAGAAGAAATCCCTGATTAGCAAGAGCACCTCCACCGCGAAGAGCACCCCGAAGTCTGCTCCGGCGACAACCCCGGCACCGAAGATGGAGACGACCATTCGGCTTGCCAAGCAGTTTACTCTGGCGAAGAAAGTCACGTTAGCCAAGAAGGTGAACCTGGCGAAGAGGGCGACTCTGGCGAAGAGATTTTCCTAAGCCGCTTGGTGGCCTAACGCCTAAAGAGGCTTGCAATGCCGATGGGTATGTTTCAATAAGCTTGCCCGAAGAGTTTTTCCCCGGGATTATGGCGAGGCGACACCCGACGCCTCGCCGTTTATTTCTCTACCAAACATAGCTGCGTACCAGGTTACGAAGACCGTCGTAAATTCTCTTGGCGATGCTCCGTCTCTTGTCCAGGATGGTTGCCATGCCGACCATTCCCGGACGCAGCGCGTTGGCTGGCCCGTCAAGCTGAACACGCGACTGGTAAAAAGCAGGCAGCTCAATGCCTACGTATTGTTGCGGCGGAAGAACCCCTTCCGGCAGTTTGAAAGTCTCCCCGCTTAACGGCGCCAACCGGACCCACACGGGAAGAAACGTGGAATGCGTGTCGATGGCGACAAGGTCGCCGGCATGAACTCTGTCGAGAGCGGGTGCGGGGACATAGATTCTGATCTTCGGTGGCCCCGTGCTTGCGACCGTGATTAAATTCTCACCTTGCCCAACATTTTTGCCGACCAAAGTCTCCGGGGATGCCGTCATGACGCGCGAATCAAACGGAGCGCGAATGGTCAGGAAGCGGCTTTCACCGGCAGCCATGGTATGCATGCGGGTGGCTTCTCCATGGGCTGCAATGGCTGAGCCTAAAGCCTGATGGTAGACCTCTGAGTTTTCAAGTTGGGCATTTGCCAGTGCAAGATTGGCTTGTGCTGCCGAACTGCGAATGTCATAGGTCAGGCTGTCCAAGTCAGCAAGCGGCTCACCTTTGCGGACGAATTGTCCTTCCTTCACGTAAACTCCGCGAACAGTTCCGGGAACGCCCGCACGTAGCACCTGCACGTCCGACGGCTCGACAAGGTAATATCCATACTCCCGGGTGTGCCATATGGGCACGAATAGAAGGGCCGCGATTACGGCGAAGGCTGCCAACCTGAGAGGCGTGACCTTCCACAGAGCACTTTCTTTCCGGGCCGTATAGAAATTCGCCAGGAATGCGCCAAAGATGCGGATTCGCGAACGGAAGATCACGAACGTGAGAAGTGCTGCCGGCAGGATTGCCCACTCTGCAACGAAATGTGTGAGGACGTTAAAGGCAAAGCGGACAACGGCAAATAGAAGCAGATAGCTGTAGAGCCCGGAAAGAATGGCATAACAGGCAAACAGCAGGACCCGCCTGCGTGGAACGATTGGAACCTCAACAGGAAGACGAAAAACGTGGTTCTGCACCCAGCCTGAAAGAAAGGATGTGGAGCGTTCTTTGAGGTCAGGAATACCAATCCATTCGGTCAAGAAGTAGTAGCCGTCAAGCTTTATAAGCGGGTTGAGGTTGATGACGATTACGGCGAGGCCGGTGATGAGAATGATCTGGTAGGCGAAGTTGTGGATAGGCTCTCCGACAGGCGTGTTGAGCCAGATGACCATGGCGATTCCGCACATCACCATCTCGATCCAGATTCCAGCAATAATCGTTGCGAGCCTCTGAAGGCGTGTCGCCGATACCCAGGACTCGGATACATCAACGTAGAAGCAGGGAGTCAGGTAGAGGAACATGAAACCCATGCTGTGGACCTCACCGCCAAAGTGCTTGCAGGTAAGGCCATGCGAGCTCTCATGAAAAAATCCAATGACGAAGAAGATGAGCCAAAAGCTCGTGAGGTCAGCAACGCTCTTCTTGCTGAAGTTGTAATAGAGGGGGATGTCGTGGCTGAGAAGAGGCCATTTCGCGTAAAAGACGAAGGCCTCAAACACAAAAAGTGCAACCACCAACGAAGTGAACCAACCGCTGTAGAGATACTCGCCGATCGCGTTATCGACGCGCGTGAGATAACGGTCCGGGTCCCAGGCTGAAAACGAGATATGCGCCAGATTCGCGCCAACGCTTTTGTGGCTGCGCCGCGAGCGTTCGGCGCGTAACTTCTCGCTCATGGCAATGTTCTTTTCCTGAGCAGTCCGATACCAGAAGTTGGATTCGTCGAGTCCTGAGGCGAGGTCTTTTACTTCGTCGGCTGTGATCGGAGCGTAAGCAGCAGAGTATTCTTCTGCAATTTCTTCGTAGCTCTTTACTCCGTCGAAGAGTTGTACCAGATTCCATTGAAGCGGCGGAAAGCGGTAAATGTTCGTTGTACTGCGCTGATAGACAACTACAATCGGCTCTCCGTCAAGTAGGTCGTCACGAACGATCAGCTCGGGATCAAGCTGCGGCGGAGTCGTTCGGACGAGCCGGCTCTTCGGGATTTCCGGTAATGCGGCGTCGAGCGCTTCGCTTAAGTTCATGGCCGTTCCAGATGGATCTGCATTGACATACCCGGCTTCAGCAATGCAGACGGGCGGTCCAGGTCTCCAACGACCTCAATGCTGTCACTGGATGGGTCCACAACAGGGCTGACGCGACGAACCACTGCCGCCTGGTGGAGGCCGGGAAATACCGGCGTTGTGAGGTCGAGGCGGGTACCGGGATGAACTGCACGCAGCTCCCCTTCGGGAATCGTAAACAGGATGTGTAGAGGCCGTTCCGCGGTCACCCAGAAGAGGGCGTCGCCTGTCTTGACCTCCTGCCCAACGCGCGCGGAGACGCGGCCGACGACTCCTGTAAAAGGTGCTGTAATGCGCGATTGGTCGAGTTGTACATCGAGAGCCTGCAATTGGTACTGAGCTTCCGATTCATCGGCCTGGTACCGGGAAACCTCCGCAATCGTCTCCTGTAGCTTGTACTTGATGTGCTCCCAATCGACCTCGTCCAGGACTTTTGCGTCACGCAAAAGGTCCGCGCGATGCAAATCGGCGGTCTCAACGTCTTGTTCAGCCTTCCACTCCCGAACCTCTGCCTTGAGCGCTGTCACCTTTGCCGCGGCGGCGTCGCGTGCGGCCTCGAGCTCACGACTGTCCAGCAAGGCCAGAGTCTGACCTTTCGACACGTGATCGGCAATCTGGACACGCACAGCGACAACCTGACCATCCCGCTCCGCCGCCACGTTTGCCTGCTGATCGACGACCAAGGGTCCTGTCGTTGTGAACGGTTCTGCATCGGTATTCACAGTTGCCGATGCCTGAGCGGGAGTTGGGTCCTGGGCTGGTGCAGGACTCTTTGCAGCAGAAGCATGTGCCGTGTCAGGCGAGGATGCAGTTGGCTCGGGGCGGGCGTTGCAACCGGACAACACGAGAGCCAGGCAGAGACTGGCTCCGACTGTGGCCGGCGGTCCGAATTGGCGAAAGATCCGTAGCAGCATAAAGGTCTACCACCCAATCAAATTCCAGAACGTTTCCCAAATCCATAGCGCCGGGCGCCGCAACAGCACATAGCCTGCGCTATGGAAGCCGTCGAAGATCTTCGCGCGCCCCACCATGCCCGCGCGCAGTTCGGCGCTTTGGTTGGCAAGAAAGACTCGCGCAAAAAAGACCCTTTCTCCGTTACTCAAATGCGCTTCAGGGCTGACGATGGCAATCCTCCCATGCCAGGTTCGGGCCGGGAAGCTGTCGAATTTGATCGCAACCCACTGCCCGGGATGAACAAGGGGAATGTCGGCATCATCAACGGCCACATTGACGACGACATTCGATACATCCAGTACCTGGGCAAACGATGCACCGGCATCCAGGTGCTCTCCCGCGGCGTTTTGCAGGTTTGGAGTGATGACGATACCGTCAATCGGTGACCTGAATTCCGAGTTCAAGAGGCGAAGCTGGGCATAGCGGAGCTGGGCCTGGAGATAGTCAGCTTCGGCACGGTCCTGCCCCGCCTTCGGAGAACCTGCGGCCAGGTCATTCTCCATGGCCAGCATTGCGGCCTGATACTTCGCCTGCGCAGATGCCAAGTCCGCCTTCCATGCCCAGTTGTCCAGATTGCCGAGCACCTGACCTGCTCTAACACGCTCTCCCTCGCGCGCGAAGACGTTTGCCACATTGCCCTCGACCGGAGCCGCGATAGTAACGATATGTTGCGGGCCAATCATGGCAGCACCCTTGAGTCGAAGAGGCAGAGGGACCAGTGTGAAGAAGGCGATCGCAGCCAAGGCGACGCTAAGCGCGGCAAAATGGCGCTGGCGGTCGCTTCGCAGCAGCTTTTGCTTACGCTGCATCAGCGGTTCCAGAATTTGAATAAGCGGGACATCGCGGTAAAGCAGCGCATTGCGCGTGGCAACTGTGGCCTGCCCCGCCAGCACCTTGATCATTTCAATATGAGCAGTTTCCAGAAAGTCGGGGTCGCCGCTCTCATAAACAAGCATGCCCAGTCTTCCCTGATCGTCGCTGAGCGGTAGCGCATACACGGCCCGCAGTCCGCTCTCCTGGAAATACTTCTTGAAGTACTCCCGCACCCTGGCGTCAGGATGCTCCGGTTCATCCTTGTGCTGCCGAACAAGCAAAGTCTCATCCTGATCCGAAAGCCATGTAAGCAACCCGCGGAGCTGTTCAACGGTGGCATCACCCGCGGGAATACTCGCCATTCC
>JASHUR010000337.1 GCA_030039895.1 Acidobacteriaceae bacterium
TCAAAGGCAAAGCGGGACCATGGAACATTCTGTGTCTCCTGCCATACGAACCTGCCATATGCACTGTCGCGCGCTGCGCTCCAGGAGCAATTAGGTCAGCAGGGAATGCCAGAGCCAGAGACGGTGATGTTCGACAACATCGAGGAGCGCGTCTCCCACTGGAATGAGATGAAGCCGTACTACTCCGACGCTGTAGACGGCCGGGGCAAGAGCGCGCAGTCCCGTGCGACCGAAGCTGTGCTGAATGCTGTGATCCTAGCAAGCCGGGACGCGCAGGAAGGAAAGCTCAGCACGATCACAAAGACCGCGTTTGACGAGGCATGGGCGCTGCAGGAAAAGTCCGGAGAGAATGCCGGCGGATGGCGGTGGCAGAATTTTCGTCTTGCTCCGTGGGAGTCGGGCGAGTCTGCTTATCAGGGTGCGGCGATGTTTGCGATTGCGCTGGGAAATACTCCGGATAATTATGCTGACGATCCGGCGATCAGCCAGAATATTGAGCTGCTCAAGGACTATCTGAAACGCGAATATGCAGCGCAGCCTTTGATGAGCAAGCTTTATGTCCTTTGGGCATCGGCCCGAATGCCCGGGCTGCTGGACGACACGCAGCGGGCAGCTTTGCTGGCAGAGATCGGAAGACTCCAGCAGGGCGACGGCGGCTGGGTTCTGGACTCGCTGGACAAGCAGCCGTTCTGGAAGCTGCTGGAGGGAAGAGCAGACAGCGACGGCTGCGCTACGGGTCTGGTGGTTGTGGCGCTGGAAGAGTCCGGCGTGAGCGCGCAGAACGCGATGTTGCAGCGCAGCCTGAAATGGCTAAGGGGCCACCAGAGCACGGACGGCAGCTGGCGCGCGTATTCCCTGAACGAGCGGCGCGAGACGGACACCAACGTCGGACGCTTTATGAGCGATGCGGCGACCGGATATGCGGTGCTGGCGTTGGAGGTCGCGCGGAGCGAGGCCGGCCTCAACTCCGTGCAGCCGCACCAGCATGAGAAGCAATCATTGGTCCGGCATGGTTCTTCCTGACCCGGCCTTTTGACAGAAACTGCGCATAGAGTTCAATCATGCGCCGCCGGGCGATCGCGACATCGAACTTCTCCACTCTCTTCAGCGCGGAAGCTGCAAAGTCCCGCCGTACCTCCGGGTCCGTCATCTGGTAGATGGCCTCGGTTAATTGCTTAGCCTCCGGTTGAATCAGCAGCCCGCAGGGCCCAAGCGCCTCGCGGTTGCCGCCCACATCCGTCGCGATGACCGGGATGCCGCAGGCCATATATTCCAGCAGGGAATTTGAAAATCCTTCCGCGTAGGAAGACAGCACGGCGATATCGAAGGCAGCCAGGTATGGGCGCACATCCTTTGCGGCTCCGGCCAGGCAGACGATTCCCTCCAGCCCGTACATACGAATGGTTTGCCGGAGCTGCGCCTTTATCTCGCCGTCCCCGACGAGAAGGAAGCGATAGCGCGGGTTGTGCCGGTAAGCTTCAGCAGCTGCACTCACAAACATCTCCACACCCTTAACCTTGCGCAGACACGATACATTTCCCACCAGAATCTGATCGTGATCAATTTTCAATGCCAGGCGCGAAGATTCGCGCTCCTCCGGCATTGGCCGCATCTGCTCCAGATCAACTCCGTTGTAAACAACGCTGATGCGCTTGCGGGAGGTCTTCTCTGTCTCCACAACCCGCTCGAGAACAGCGTTCGAGTTCGCGATGATCTGGTCTACCAGCAGGTTTGCTCTTCCTTGCCACCGGAGCACTCGCTTACTCGGCCCGTCGGGGCGCGGATGATTGAGGTTTCTACGTGTCCCCAAAATGACGTTGACTCCGGCCAGACGCCCGGTTACCGGGCCGAGCAAGTTTGCCTCAGTAAACATGGTCTGAAGGATGTCGAATTTCTGTGCCTTGATCCACGATTTGAGCTTGAGCAGAGATCGAGATCCGCGCCAGGAGGCGATTGTATCGATCTGAAAGTGAGTCACCGGACAACCGGCGATCTTTTCTGTAAGCCATTTGGTGTTGCGCAGCACACAGATCTGCGGGCGCATTCCACCCTGCTTGCAGATGTCGATCATCTGCAGAATCTGGCGTTCGCTTCCGCCGGCCGTGATGGCCTCCAATTCATCGACTAAAAACAGGATTCGCGCCCCACTGACTGCGTCGTGTGTTGCAGACGCCAGAGAGCGCGGGTCAAGTGATGCATCTTGCGCTTGTTGCTTCGTCATAAAGCCGCTCGTTGCCTGGCCAGTGGCCATGTTCATCCCAATGTCTGCGGAAATGCCGGGTTGCCCCGGTGTTTTCGCATGGTTTGTTGCCTACGCTGAGACAAGCTCCGTTGCGTGCCAGAGTTTGTTCGCGTACCAGTCGACCGTGCGGCTCAACCCTTCTTCAAAGCCGACTGTGGGGGTGTATCCAAAATCCTGCTGCGCTTTCTCAATGGAGGCCAATGAGTGCCTGATGTCGCCATTACGTGGCGGCGCAAACACCGGCAGCTTTCTGAACTCGATCATGTGCGCGAGCAGTTCGTAGGTTTCCAGCAGGGAATAG
The DNA here is from genome assembly GCA_030039895.1 of Acidobacteriaceae bacterium. Lineage (GTDB taxonomy): Bacteria > Acidobacteriota > Terriglobia > Terriglobales > Acidobacteriaceae > Silvibacterium. The sequence continues at coordinate 2,544 of JASHUR010000337.1, forward strand.
TTCTTTCCGCAGGCAATGTTATAGATCTTTCCGCTTACCTTGTCTGCCGGAGCGAATGCAGCGAGCAGGTTGGCTCGCACTACATTGTCAATATAGGTGAAGTCGCGGCTTTGGTTGCCGTCTCCGTAAATTGTGGGCACGATGCCCGTAAGCATTGAGGTAATGAATTTGGCCAGAACCCCGGAATAGGGAGAATCCGCGGCCTGACCCGGTCCAAACACGTTGAAGTAGCGCAGGCACACGGTTTCGATGTTGTAAACGCGAGCAAAGCTCTGCATGTACAGCTCTCCTGCGAGCTTTTGCACCGCATATGGAGAGATCGGCGCGGGCAGCATGCCTTCATGCTTAGGAAGCGTCGGCGACTCACCATAGGCCGACGAGGAGGCCGCATACACGATGCGTTTTACCCCCATGTCGCGCGCGGCCATCAGCACGGAGAATGTGCCTTCAATGTTTGCCTGATGACTGGTTGACGGATCGAGCACGGATTTGGCGACCGAAGGCAGTGCAGCCTCGTGAAAGACCACATCCACATCCTGGCAAAGAGAGCGGATCAGCGATTCGTCGCACACGTCGCCTTCGGAGAAATTCACCAGATCGAGTACATCGGAAAGATTCTCCAGCTTGCCCGTGACCAGGTTGTCGATACCGCGGACCTCGTGACCTTGTGCGCACAATTCGCGAACCAATGAGGATCCGATGAATCCGGCGGCACCCGTTACCAGCATTCTTGCCATTTCATGCTCTCCATACTCAAGAAATCTGCGCCGCCCTCGGCTCAACAGCGGACAATATTGTCCCGATTGAGTCCGGCAGTCGCGTTGCGTGTATCAACGACCAGTTGTGCCTGTTGCGCAATAGCTTCAAAGTCATAGTCGGAATGGTCTGTGGCGATCAGCACACAATCATAAGAAGCGAGATCATCCAGGGACCGACAAGTCATATTGAGGTCATAGTGGCGGCCGCGTCCTACAGTCGGGAAATAGGGGTCGTTATAGCTGACGTTGGCGCCGCGCTTCTTCAGAACCTCAATGAGTGTCAATGAAGGCGACTCGCGCAGGTCGTCAATGTCCTTTTTGTAGGCGAGTCCCAGCACCAAAACGTTGGATCCCTTTAAGGGCTTGCCTCTCTCGTTCAGAGCAGTCGCTACGGAATCGATGACGTGATAGGGCATGGAGGTATTGATTTCGCCGGCGAGATCGATAAAGCGCGTTGAGAAGTCAACCTCCTTCGCTTTCCACGAGAGATAGAAGGGATCGATGGGAATACAGTGACCGCCCAGGCCGGGACCGGGATAGAAGGGCTGAAACCCGAAGGGCTTGGTTGCCGCCGCGTCAATGATCTCCCAGATATCGAGACCCATCCGGAGGCAAAGCAACTTGAGCTCGTTGACGAGCGCGATATTGATGCAGCGGTAAATGTTCTCAAGCAGCTTGGTCATCTCTGCAGCAGAGGCGCTGGAGACCGGCACAATGCGGCGAAAAGCCGTGTTGTAGAGGCTGCCGGCAAGTTCGGTACTGAGCTGCGAACCGGAGCCTACGACCTTGGGAATATCCTGCCGGTCGACGGTGGCATTGCCCGGATCCTCCCGTTCAGGGGAGTAAGCCACATGGAAGCAGCGCGATTCGTCCGCCCCATCGCGATAGCAGCGCAGCCCGTCGGGATTGCCTTCCTCAAGGGCCGGGATCAGGACTTCATTCGTGGTGCCGGGGTAAGTCGTGCTCTCAAGGATGATGAGCTGTCCGGCCCGGAGATAAGGGGCAAGCGCGCGGGCGGTTTGCTCGATGTAGCGCATGTCCGGCCCCTGATGTTCATCGAGCGGGGTCGGTACGCAGATCATCACTGCATCCATATCCCGTATGTCGCTATAGTCACTGGTCGCCTCAAATCCCTGCTCGCGCAGGGCCTGAATTTCTTCCGGCAGGATGCGTTGGATATAGGAGCGTCCGGCGTTCAAATTTTCGACCTTTGATGAGTCCACATCAAAACCCGTGAGCCGGAAACCGGCACGCGAGTAAAGCATGGCCAAAGGAAGGCCGACGTAACCCAACCCGACCACGCCGAGCCGGGCAGTGCGCTGTTGAATCATCTGCTCCAGTGGGTGAGCTTGAGCGGTTAGAACGGGACTCATCGTTATTCATTACTCCGGAGTGAATGTTCGAACACGTAAACCTGTATGCAAGCGGAGTGCCGATTGTTTCGGGGCGAGCACGTGCTGCAAATCGCGCCTGAACTGCGCGCTTGCAAGCATGATCCGCGGTGCGGGAGGGTCAATGTGCAACAGCATGCACACTGCATCCAAGTGCGCAGACAAGAGGAGCGCCTGGAAAGCCGAAGCCTCAGGTGAGGAAATTGGGCCGGACTCAATGGCCACGAAAGTGCAGCAAACCTTACGAACATCGCTGGCATCAGATAGTCGATCACCAAATCCCCTATCTGTAAACTTATGAACCTGAGCATTAAAATTGCAGTGGCGTCTGCTCTGGATAAGGCGGGGATCATCTCATTGGTGAGAAAGTTCCGCTCCACCAGGGGCGGACTTGTCTTGACCCTGCACCGCGTCCTACCAGCCGAGGAGGCCCGGAGCTCCTTTGAACCTTCGGTGACGCTCACGGACACTGTCTTCGAGCAGCTTCTGATCCTGCTGCACCAGGAATTTCAGGTTGTCAGCCTTACTCAACTGATCAACCAGCCGGTGGACATACAGGGGCGGCAGAGGGTAGCGCTCACCTTTGATGACGGCTGGGCCGACACCTATTCCTGCGCCTTTCCGCTTCTGCTTCGCTACCGGATTCCGGCGACGGTGTTTTTGTGTCCGGGGCTGATGGTTGCAGGTGGCATGATACCGGAGGAGCGGTTCGTACACATCTGGCGATGGTGCGAGGACCATCATCATCTTCATCTTCTGCTGCAGGACTTGCGCAAGTGGGGCCTTGCCGGTGGAGATTCCCAGGACAGATACACATGGTCCCGCCTGCTGAAACGCCTTGCCATTAATGCAAAGATGCTGATGCTCAGCCATCTTGAGAGGACATACGGCGTGCCGGGCTGTGAAAAGCGGCGTCTGCTCTCGTGGGATGAGGTGAGGATTATGCGCCGCAGCAACATCACCTTCGGCTCGCATACCGTTCATCACTCCACGCTCACAGCCGAGCAGCAGTCCTCACTCGATGAGGAGTTGCGAAAGTCCAAGGAGATGATTGAGTCAAACATCGGCGAAGAAGTGCGCTTCCTGGCCTACCCAAATGGCGCATATGACGCCCGGGTTGCTGAAGCGGCAAGCCAGGCCGGATACACCCACTGCTTCACCACACGGCAGGGCAGCTTTAAACACAAAGCCGATCCGTTCGCAATTCACCGCATCAATATGGAGGATGGCGCGCTGGTTGACCGAATCCGATCGCTCAATGCCTCGCGTCTCCGGTTCCATTTGCAGCATTATGCCGGACCGGCGCTGCTTCTGGCCGTGCTAACACTCCGTTACGCCAGCTCTCTTCAATGAGGATCTCGAGGTCAATCGATTTCTGATTCCGCTGAGGGCTTCGAGCCACAGCCCGCACCCCAGGCCCAGATGGATTGCGATGTAGATTGGAACCGCACGGAAGAAAAAACCGCTTCCATGTTTCCAGGCAAGGTGGAGCGATGCTCCAGCTATAACTGCTGCGTACGCGAGCACGGGCACAGTAAGCGCAATGCGCAGCCATGCAGGCGCCGGTACTACGCAGGACACAATCGAAGCGATGATCCACGCCGCCAGAAGCGCGGGTGCAAGCTGCCCCGCTGAGATGCAATCCCGGTGCTTCAGCATAAGGCGAACACGTCCGCGGCCGTAACGAAGCATCTGTTTGAAGAGCGATCCAAAGCTCTCGCGTGGCTCGTAATAGACCGCCAGGCGCGGGTCTGTGTAGGCCTTCATACCGCTCTTGCGGACCCTGATATTGAACTCCACATCTTCGCACGCATCGAAGCGCTCGTCGTAACCACCGATTGCCTGAAACACGTTGCGGCGGTAGGCTGCGCCCGAGCTGGCCGGGTCCACAAAGCCTGTCGCGGCCAGATCATAGATGAATGAATCGCGACCATGCCCCAAAGCGGAAGCCCGCACGGCAGCGACAGCCTCACCAAACGCGGACTTCACCGGTGCGAGCAGCGGCTGCGGCCGGCAGAGGCAATCGGCCTGCGACTGCGCAAAGAGAGCCGCAGTGTCGCGAAGCAGATGCGTTGAAGGGATGTGACAGTGGCCATCGATAAAGAGAATGTAGTCACCACGAGCAACGTTCAGCCCAGCATTGCGTCCTGCGGAGGAGCGAATGTGAGGATTGTCCACGAGCGTGATCGCGACGGAAGATGTAGCCGCAAAGCCGCGCACAACATCACGTGTAGCGTCTGTCGATCGCCCGTCAGCAACGATGATTTCGAAGGCGTCGTGCGGGTACGCCTGACCTGCGAGCGATTCAAGGAGTGCAGGCAGTGACTGTGCCTCATTCCTTACCGGCAAAATGACCGAAATCGTCGAGCCGGAATCCATTCGGGTCATTTCCTTAGCGCACCGTACGGCTCCATTGCCGCTTTCCGAATCCGAGCATGGCTCCGACCTGCATGGCCCACAGGAACCCAACGTAGAAAGGCATGAAGGCAATCGTGTAAAGGGGAACCGGTGTGTAGTCTGCCCGGCGAAGGACGAGATAGAGATATATCGACTGCAGGGCCAAGGAGGCGGCCAACGCCCATGCCACGAGATCAAAATGACGGAATGGGTAGGTGAGATCCAGAAGCGCTACAGACAAGATCGTCGCATATATCAACAACAGCCGGCTGGTGAGTGCGAGCATCAGGGCCATTTCTGCAAGCTGCCACTTGCGCTGCGTGACCGCAGACCACAGGAGACGGGGAAGCGAACGCGCGAACAGATAGAATGTGCCTCCTGCCCAGCGCACCCTTTGCGGCGCAGCGTCCTTCAATCCGTGCGTGATTCGCGAGATCACTTGTGCGTCGTCAACATACACCACCTGGATTCCATTGAGTGCAAGAGTGACTGCATACTCACTGTCTTCTACGACCGAAGTAGCGGTAAAGGGGACCTGTTCGAGTGCGCTGTGGCTGATACAAAAGCCGTTTCCCTGTATCAGGTTTGTGAGGTCCAGTCCGGAACGCGGCCGGTATGA
>JASHUR010000034.1 GCA_030039895.1 Acidobacteriaceae bacterium
GAGCTGGAAGGCGTGCTTGGCCAGATAGGCTGGTTCGGCGGTGGCGATGCATTGCTCGAGCAACAGTGAGGACTTGGAGGCACGTAGCCAGAGTTGCCAGATATCGGCGTTGTCGTCTCCGGTGAGGTAGGGCGCGGAGTCGAGCGCGGCGATGGCGGCCAGGGCGGCTTCGGGCGTCGTCTCTGCCTTGCGGAAGATGCTGCGGATGCGCACGACTGCGTACTGGATGTAGGGGCCGGTTTCGCCCTCAAAGCTGAGCGCGTCCTTGAAGTCAAAGGCAATGACGGAGTTGCGCGTGTACTTAAGCATGAAGTAGCGGAGGGCGCCGACGGCGATCGCGCGGGCGATGGAGGCAGGCTCGTCTTCGCTGAGTTCGGGATGACGCTCGGTGACTTCAGCAAATGTGGCGGTCATGAGCTTGTCAATGAGGTCGTCGGCCTTCACGCCGAAGCCCTTGCGTCCGGAGACTTCAATGTAAGGGCGGGCGCGGTCTTCCTCAGAGACGTCGTAGCCGAGCTCAAGAGCGCAGCGTGGGGTGAGCGCGACCATCTCGTAGGAGAAGTGGGTATAGTGCGCGGCCTGGTCAGTGTAACCGAGTCCGCGAAGGGCTTCGATGACATTGGCTTGCGGGTCGGACTGGCGCGAGTCAATGACGTTATAGACGGCGGAAGCATGGCCGAAGCTGGGGTGAGCTGGTTCGCCGGATTCAGCAGAGATCCAACAAATGTGATCGGGGCAGGTGTGTGCGGGGTACTGGTAGAACTTCTTATATCCGAAGTCGCGTCCGAGGAGGCCGAACTTCCAGAGGTGGTAGGCGATGTCTTTGCCGACGTAGGTGACGGTTCCGTTGGAGCGGACGATGACTTTGGCGTCTTCGTCCGGGCCATCATTTCTTTCTGGCTCAGAGCCTGGTCTGCGCATGACCCAGCAACCCTTGTTTTTGCCTTTGGTCTCGAAGTAGAGCACGCCCTTCGACTTCAACTGCTCGAAGGCGCTCTCCCAGAAGTGGAGGTGGAGGATCTCGCTTTCGCGGGGCAGGAAGTCGTACTCGATGCCGAGGCGCAGCATGGTTTCGAGATGGCGATGGAGGACGGCCGTGGAGATGAGCTCCGCGATGGCCGCGGTGTCGTTGCCGCCGCGTTCTATGGCGTGGAGTGTGTCGAGGCGGATAGCGATGCGGTGCGGCTTATGCGAAGCGTCCTCGTCGTACCACTGCGAGACCCGCGCATAGAGGTCCCAGCAGTAGTAATCAATGCGCTCATTGCGAGCGGCAAGATCGGCGATGAGTGCCTGGACGCCGGCGAGGGGCTTGTGCTCGATGTGGATGAGGCCAACGACGATGTCGGCAACCTGCACGCCGGTGTTGTCGATATAGTTCTGCACGTCGACCTGCTGGCCCGAGGCGCGAAGCAGGCGGACGAAGGTGTCTCCCAGGATGGCGTTGCGGAGATGGCCGACATGCGCAGCCTTATTGGGGTTGATGCTGGTGTGCTCGACGATGGCGTGGCCTGCCGAGGAGGGCTGCGCGGGAGTGATGTCCGCTGATGCAGCGATGGATTTAGCGGCAGCGGCGCGGTCGAGGCGGGCATTGATGTATCCGGCGCCGGCGACCTCAAAGGATACGAAGCCTGGAACTGAGCCGAGGGCGGCGACGATCTCTTGGGCGATTTTGCGCGGCGCTTTTTTCAGGCGGCGGGCGAGCTCGAAGGCGAGCGGCAAGGCGTACTCGCCAAACTTGAACTCGGGGGGCTGCTCGATGACGAGAGTGTCGAGTTCAACGGAGAAGGAGTCGCGGAGTACGGCGCGGAGGCGCGCTTCGAGCTGTTTTTGTGCTGTTAGGTACACGTGAAGTTGACCTGGAAATATGACAAAAACCTTTGATTTTCTTGGTTGATTTTACACGTTCGTGAGCCGCGCACGGGTTCAGGGGCTGAGTGCATCCCTGTTAAGATGAATAGGATTCCGTCTTTTTTCTTTCATGGCAGACAAGTTCTATCTAACGACTCCGATATATTACGTCAACGCACGGCCGCACATTGGCACTACCTATACCACAGTGGTGGCGGATGTGATTGCGCGCCGGAAGCGTGCGCTGGGCGTGGACACCTTCTTTCTCACCGGCACGGACGAGCACGGACAGAAAATTGAGCGCTCGGCGGAGCGGGCCGGTTGCTCGCCGCAGGCGTTTGCCGATGAAGTTTCGGCGAAGTTTCGCGGGCTGTGGGACAGGATGGGACTGACCTACGATGACTTCATCCGGACGACTGAGCCCAGGCACAAGAAAGCCGTGCAGAAGCTGTTCACACTTTTGAAGGAGCGCGGGTACATCTATAAGGACACATACACGGGACAGTACTGCGTGAGTGACGAGGCCTTTGTGGATGTGCCGCCGGGCGCACCGTGTCCCGAGTGCGGGCGCATGACGGAGACGGTGAGCGAGGAGAACTACTTCTTCAAGCTGTCGGCGTTTGAGCGGGTGCTGCTGGATATTTACTGGGACCCGAAGCGGCATACCGAGGAAGAAAAGCAGGGCCGGATCGTGATTTGGCCGGAGACGCGGCGCAACGAGGTCGTCTCGTTCGTGAAGGCGGGGTTGAAGGATTTGTCGGTGAGCCGGACGAGCTTCAAGTGGGGCATTCCGGTTCCGGGTGATGAGAAGCACGTCATCTATGTGTGGATGGACGCGCTGGCAAACTACATTACCGCGCTTGGATGGGGCAGTGACGACACGCGGAAGTTCGACAAATACTGGCCGGCCGATCTGCACATTGTCGGCAAGGAGATTACGCGCTTCCATTGCGTGTACTGGCCAGCGTTTTTGATGGCGGCCGGGCTTTCACTGCCGAAGTCGGTGGTTGCGCACGGGTGGCTGCTGTTTGAAGAGAGCAAGATGTCGAAGTCACGCGGGAACATCGTGCGGGCGGAGACGATTCTGGAGGTGCTAGGCGCCGATGCGCTCCGTTATTTCCTGCTGCGCGAGGTGGTATTCGGGCAGGACGGCAGCTTCAGCTTCGACGCACTGGTGCAACGGTATAACTCCGACCTGGCGAACGGCTATGGGAATCTTGTCAGCCGCACGCTGACGATGATCGGCAAGTATTGCGATGGGGTGGTGCCGAAACCACTTGATCGATTCACACCGAAGTTGGGATTCGAATCGAATATTTTGATGTATGAAGCCATGCTGAATGCCTGGGATTTCTCAAAAGCGCTAGAGGCTCTTTGGGCATCGATTGCCTCGCTTGATGCTGACATTACCGGCCTAGCTCCTTGGAAAATCGCGGCTGAGGGGACGGATTCGAGCCAACAGCGACTGGATAACCTGCTTTATGAATGGGCCGAAGCGATCCGCATGATCACCGCGCTCGTCTATCCGATCCTTCCCGATGCCGCCGCGAAAGTCTGGGCGCAGCTTGGGCTGGGCGATATTAAGACAGCGAATCTAAAGCAGATTGAATGGGGTGGGCTGACGCCGGGCACGAAGCTTGGCGAGTTGGGCCCAGTGTTTCCGCGCGCGGAGAAAGACGCGGTCGCGCGGATGAAAGAGATTGAAGAGAGGAATTCTCCGGCAGTTACGGAGGAAGTCAAGGAGGTTCGAGTGGAGCGGGCAGAAGGCGAGGCAACGGAGAACAAGACGACGGGGAACGGAGCAACAGCGGTGAAAGCGGATACGAGCGCGATTGCCAGGACCGTAAC
>JASHUR010000338.1 GCA_030039895.1 Acidobacteriaceae bacterium
GCGGCGGCGCTGCTGGCGAGTGCACAAGTAAGCGACGGCTTTCACGTCTGGAACGTTGCGACCGACGACGCAGTGACCGTGACGGAGATTGCGAAGATGGCGGCCGAGGCGCTCGGAATTCATCCCCTCCCGATTTGGGAGTACACCGGCGGCGACCGTGGTTGGAAGGGCGATGTCCCGGTGGTGCGGCTGGACGCAGGCAGGATGGGGGCTCTGGGTTGGCGGGCACGCTTCAACAGCCGCGAGGCGGTGCGACGGTCGCTGCATGAAATGGCGCAGGAGATGGTTCAGGAGATGGCGTATGCGCCAGCGACCGCATAGGGAAGTGACGCGTTTGCGCGACGCGATGCCGGCGCTGGCGCTGCTGGCAGGTGGACTCGCGACGCGGCTGGGCGCAGTCACAAGGCATGTGCCGAAGTCACTGGTTGAGGTCGCGGGCGAGCCGTTTGTGGCGCATCAGCTAAGGGCGATCGCAGAGCAGGGCGTTACAGACGTAGTGATCTGCTGCGGACACCTCGGAGGGATGATCGAGGACTTTGTTGGCGACGGCGGCCGGTTCGGTTGCCGGGTGCGGTACTCGCATGACGGATCTGTGCTCCTGGGTACCGGCGGTGCCATCCGCAAGGCGCTGCCACTGCTCGGCGAGCGGTTCTGGGTGATGTATGGAGACAGCTACCTCCGGGTAGACTTCGCCGGGGTAAAGGCCGCGTTTGAAACATCAGGGAAGGCGGCGCTGATGACGGTCCTTTGCAACCAGGACCGCTGGGACGCAAGCAACGTTGAGTTTGCCGGAGGCGGGATTGTTCGCTACGCAAAGCGCGGGCATGACGACCGCGCCGGCGCAATGCGCCACATCGACTACGGGTTGGGTTTGTATAAGGCGGAGACGTTCCGCGAATGGCAGGCGGGCGCCGTCTTTGATCTGGCGGCCGTACAGACGGAGCTGGCCGCGCGCGGAGAAATGGCCGGGTACGAGGTGCGGGAGTGGTTCTACGAAATCGGCTCACCTACCGGATTGCGAGAGACCGATGCGTTTCTGCGGTCGCAACGCGCAATCGCTTGCGAAACCCTGAGCGGGGTGAACGCGTGATCATGACGCGTACGCCGCTGCGCATCTCGCTGGGCGGGGGAGGGACGGATCTGCCTTCGTATTCGCGGGAGTTTGGCGGTTTTGTGTTGTCGGCCGCGATTACCAAGTATGTGTACATCACGGTGAACAAGAGTTTTCTCCCCGGCTACTTCCTCAAGTACTCCGAAACCGAGCACGCGGAGACGCGCGAGACGATTCGGCACCCGCTGATGCGCGAGGCGCTGGCGATGCAGGACGTTCCGATGCCGCTCGAGGTGGTGAGCGTGGCAGATGTTCCCGCAGGCACCGGGTTGGGATCGTCGGGAACGTTCACCGTGGGTCTCATGCATGCGCTGCATGCCTACAAGCGCGAGCCGGTCTGCGCGGAAAAGCTGGCGCGAGAGGCGATTGAAGTAGAGATGACGCGGCTGGACGAGCCGGTAGGCATGCAGGACCAGTACATCGCGGCCTATGGCGGACTGCTGTGCCAGGAATATGCGACCGACGGCAGCGTGAGCGTGGTCCCGCTGGAAATTGGCGACGCAAGCATTCGCGAGTTGCGCGACTCGCTGATGTTGTTTTTCGCGGGCTACACGCGCAATGCATCGGACCTGCTGGCCGAGCAGAAGCAGCGGTCGCTCGATGGCGATCGCGCCATGCTGGACGGGCTGCACTTCACAAAGGAGCTGGGTCGCGAGATTCGCAGCGTGCTGGAGAGCGGACGCATCGCGGAATTCGGCCCACTCATGGATGCGCACTGGCAGAAAAAGCGTGCACGCTCGAAAGCGATGTCCAACGAGCGCATCGACGAACTCTACGATCTCGCCATCAGGCAGGGTGGCGCAACCGGAGGCAAGCTGGTGGGTGCGGGCGGCAACGGCTTTTTGTTGTTTCAGACGAATGACCGGCGCAGGCTGCGCGACGTGATGACGCGCGCGGGCCTCAACGAAATGGACTTCAGCTTTGACTTTGACGGATCGGTTGTACTGGTGCGCAACACATGAGCGGATTGGTGGGAAGACAAGGACGAGTGCTGGAGCGCGGCGATCTCTTTGCAGCATCGCGGCGCGAGTGGACGCTGACTGACCTGCTGGCGATCTTTCGCCGTAGACGCAGGATGATCGCTGTCTCCGTGCTGTGCATGGTTGCGCTGGCTGGTGTCTACTGCCTGCTGGCGACGCCGCGGTACCGTGCGACCGGGCAGATTGAGGTCGAGAAGGACACACCGGACGCGCTTGGGTTGGACCACAGCATTTCCGGCGACGACGCGGGTGCAGACAACTCGGCGCTCGATACCAGCATGACCATGGAGACCGATGCGCGCCTTCTGCAATCCAGCACTCTGGCCTTGATGGTGGTGAAGCAGCTTCACCTTGAAACCACCGCGGACTATTTCCCGCAGCACCGCACAGGGTTTCATCTTCCAGAATGGTTGTTTTTCTGGGAAAAACCTCTCGAACCGATGTCAGTGCCGCTGGATGACGCTCCCAATCGCCGCGATGCGGTGCTGAAAATCTTTGCGAGCCACCTTAAGGTTGAGCCCCTCACGGGAACGCGGTTGATCAGCCTGAGCTATTCGAGTCCGGACCCCAGGCTGGCCGCCGCTGTTGTCAACCGCCTCATCAGCGCATTGCAGGAGTACACCTTCCAGTCGCGGTACGAGGAGACTTCTCAGGTCTCCGCGTGGCTTGCCGGACAGTTGTCTGCGCTCAAGCAGCAGACAGAGCAGTTGCAGCAGACGGCAGATCATCTCGAGCAGGGCACAGGCATCTACGGCGGAGACAGCGCGCACAACCTGGTGCTGGCGCGGCTCGATGAGCTCAACAGCGCAACGGCCGCGGCGGAACAGAATCGCATCCTCAAGCAGTCGATCTACGAGGTTGCAAAGAGCGGCGACCCGGAAATGATCTCGGGGCTGGCCGGCAACGCGGCTGCGGGCGCAACTCCGGCAATGACCAACTCACTGGCGCTGTTGCAGACGCTGCGCGGCGAACAGGTGCAGGTGCAGGCGGAGATCGACCAGGACAACGCACGTTACGGCAGCGCGTATCCGATGATGGCCGAGCTGCACGGGCGGCTGGACGGGATCAACAAGGCCATCCAGGCAGAGATTCAACGCATTGGCGAACGGGCACGCACAGACTATGAGATTGCGCAGCGCGCCGAGGACGCGGCCCGCGCGGACTTTGAAAAGCAGAAGCAGCTTGCAATTGCGACGAACGACCGCACGGTGGCCTACGAGTTGGCAAAGCAGGATGCGGATGGGAGCCGCGAGCTGTATCAGGGGCTGTTAAGCAAGCTGAAGGAGGCTGGTGTGCTGGAGGGTCTGCGATCAACCAACCTCACCGTTGCCAGCGCCGCGCTTGAGCCGCCGACGAACCATCCTCAGAGCCCCAACGTTCCGCTGTATTGTGCGGCAGCCCTGGCCGGAGGGCTGTTTCTGGGCTGCGCGGGCGCACTCGTGCGCGAGGCAACGGATGCGAGCGTGCGGTCCGTGGATGATCTGGAGCGGGCGCTCGGCGTTCCGCTGGCGGGCGTCATTCCAAAGTATGAGCCACCGCGAGGGATGCCGTGGACGCGTCGCAGGCCGGGCGTGATCGACTCGGTCGCTGCGGAGGAAGGGC
>JASHUR010000339.1 GCA_030039895.1 Acidobacteriaceae bacterium
CCCGTCAATGCTCCCAGGAGCCCAGCCAGCAATGAACCCAGAAAAAGCAAGCCGGAAAATTCAGTTGTGTTCATGCCTTACCAGACTACAATCTCGCCGCAGCCGCCATTCACTTCATCGCAAAGAAATTTACGGCCCCGCAATAATCCGGCTAATCGCTCCTTCGCCGACCTGCTAACTTGCTGACTCGCTGGCTACGGACCACCGCTACCGAATCCGGAATCAGCACCAGCCCATCCCCCTCCAGCGCAATCTCTTCCGTCGACCGCAATACCACCTCCGCGCCCTTTGGCGCCGCCAGCTTCACCGTGTCCGGCCCCGCATTTACCGCGATCACAAACCGCCCGCGCCGCAGCATCAGCCAACGCGCAGCCTCATCAAACTCCACCTCGATAGTGCCGTTCACAAAATCCGACTCCGCGCGCCGCAGCGCAATCAGCTCCCGATACCACCCCAACACCCCCGAGTGTTCCGGCTCCGCAATTTCGTCCCACTTTAGCTGCGACTGCAAAAAAGTGCTCTCTGCCTGCGGGTCCGGAATCTCCTCCGGCTTCCACCCGAACGCCGCAAACTCCTTCTTGCGCCCCTCGCTCACCAGCCTGCCCAGGGCCTCTTCGTGGTCCGTGAAATACAAAAACGGAGACGACGCCGCCCACTCCTCGCCCTGGAAAATCAGGGGCACAAACGGGGCCGTCAGCACCAGCGCCGCCGCAATCTTCACCCGGCCCATCGTCGTCTGCATGTGCAGCCGGTCGCCAGTCGCGCGATTTCCCACCTGGTCATGGTTTTGCGCAAACCCTAGGAACCGCCACAGCGGCAGCCCCTCAACCTGCCTCCCGTGCACCCTGTCGCGATACCCCGAGTACTTCCCGTCATACACAAATGCCTTGCGCAGCGCCTTCGCCACGTCTGCCATCCGCCCAAAATCGGCGTAATACCCGCCACGCTCACCCGTCAGCAGCGCCACCAGCGCATGATGAAAATCGTCGCTCCACTGCGCGTCCATTCCGTAGCCGCCGCGCTCGCGCTCCATCACCACGCGCGGATCATTTAGGTCGCTCTCCGCAATCAGCACATAGCTCCGCCCGGTCTCCCTCTCCAGCTCGCCGACCTCCGCCGTCAGTTGCTCCATAAAATGCACGGCCGAACGGTCCATGTAGGCATGCACCGCATCCAGCCTTAACCCATCAAAGTGGTAATCGCGCAGCCACATCTTTGCGTTGTCAATAAAGAACCGCCGCACCTCATCGCTGCCCGCCTCTTCAAAATTCACCGCATCGCCCCACGGAGTGTGGTGGCTCGCCGTAAAGTACGGCCCGAACCGCGACAGATAATTCCCTGACGGCCCCAGGTGGTTGTAAACCACGTCCAGCAGTACCGCCAGCCCATGCGCGTGCGCTGCATTCACAAAGTGCTTCAGCCCCGCCGGACCCGAATCAGCCCCGCCATAGCTCTCCTGCGGAGCAAACATGTCCACGCCGTCATAGCCCCATCCCTGCTTGCCCGGAAACGCGGCCACCGGCATCAGCTCCACATGCGTCACGCCCAGCGTCTTCAGGTACTCCAGCCGCTCCTCCGCCGCCGCAAAGGTACCCTCTTTGGTAAACGTCCCCACATGCAACTCATAAATCAGCGCATCCTTCAGCTCCGGCGCATGCCACTTCGCATCCGTCCACTCGAACGCCGCATGGTCCAGCACTCGCGACATCCCATGCACGCCATGCGGCTGCCACGCCGACCTCGGATCAGGCAGCACCATCCCATCGCCATTCAACACGTATCCGTAATCCGTCCCCGGCCCGGCCTCGGCAACTTCTGCTTCCCACCATCCGCCCTCGGCCTGCTTGAGCGGCCACAGCTTCTCGCCGATCTTGACTTCCACCTGCTCCGCCTTCGGAGCCCACACACGAAACAACTGCATCCTTCAACCTTAAATGAGCCAACGAGGCGCAAGAAATCCCCGCGATCCCTGTGCACCCTCATGGAACGCAACTGAACCGCGACCAACGGGAGCGGCCACTGAAGCTGACCCCAGGATGGCGCGCAGCGCATGTGCCTGGACGGCGAATCCTCACTGCTCGTGATAATTCCGCATCAGCCCGCCGTCAATCACAAACGTCGATCCGTTCACGTACGCCGCTGCGTCCGACGCCAGATACGCAACCAGCCCCGCCACATCATCCACCGTGCCCAGCCTGCCCAGCGGAATGTTCTTCAGCAGCGCATTCAGCTTCGGCTTGTTCTCCAGCAGCGCCGTATTGATCGGCGTCGATATCGCCCCCGGAGCGACATTATTCACCGTAATCCCCAGCGGCCCCAACTCCACGGCAAGGTCGCGCATCAGCATCCGCACACCGCCCTTGCTCGCGCAGTACGTCGCAAAATTCGGAAACGCCATGTCCTCATGCACCGAGCTGATGTTGATCACCCGTCCCGGCTTCTTCGCCTCGATCAGCCGCTGTACAAACGCCTGCGTCAAGAAAAACGGCCCCTTCAGATTCACGCCCAGCACAAAATCGTACTCCTGCTCGGTCACTTCCCAGAAAGGAGCTTCCTTCTCCACGCCCGCGTTGTTCACCAGAATGTCCGCCCCGCCAAACGCCTGCCATGTCGCATTCACCAGCTTCCGCACCGCATCCAACTGCGACACATCCGCCTCGACGATCACGCCCTTTGCGCCTGCGGCCTCGACCTTCTTCAGCGTCTCCTGCGCGCCGTCCGGTCCGCCCACGTAGTCAATCACTACGTTCGCGCCCTCTTGAGCCAGCCGCTCGGCAATCCCTTGCCCAATCCCCGAGCTCGACCCCGTCACAATCGCCGTCTGGCCTGCAAGCGTACCCATCCCCGGCCCTCCATTCCTCACAAAATTTAGGGTTAAAAAAAACAAGCAAATCTTGAGATCAACTTAAGTTGGGATGCGCATCCTCGCCGGCCCGCGCACTTGCACTGCCGTTGAGGCTCAAATCAGGTTTCCCGGATCATCAGGCTGCAGTACCGAATTTGCCGCCGGCGCCGCATTCTGCTTCTGCCCCACAGTCGGCTGCGCCTTTCCTTGCGCACTTGCATTGCCCGCCGCGCCCGCCTTCGTCGCGTCCGGAGTCGCCGCATTCGGCGGTGTTGTCGGCGCTGCAGCATTAGGCGGAGCCTGCGTAGTCCCCGGCTCCGGCGCGCTCTTCACCGCCGGACCTCCCGCGGGCGAAGTAGCGGAGCCGGGTGAAGCAGACGTATTCGCAGACGGCGCTGTGCCCGACGCAGGCGTCGTCACAATCGGAGAACCCTGACCCGCAGCACTCGGCGCGCCCGCACTTGCTCCGTTGTCCGGGCTCACATACGGCGGCCTGTACTCCTTTTTCTGTGCCGTCTCTTTCGTCCCGCCCACAATCTGCGGCGTCAGCGTCACCAGATTCACCACCGAAGGATCATCCCGCAGCTTCACATACAGCTGTCCATTCGCCGCCGGATGTGGCACCGGCAGCGTCCATCCCGGAAAACCATCCGGCACCTGCACCGGATTCTTGAACTGCTGGTCCTGCGCAATCGCATCCACCAGATACAAACCGGATCCCTGCAGCGTGCACGTTGCATCCGTATCAGCCTTGCACTTCAACGACGCCAGCTTCGGCAGCCGTACCAGCGTCGCCAGCGGTTGCCAGTCGCCTTTCACGCCGCCATCCGTCACTACTCTGAACTTCAGCTGCCCGAACGCCGACGAGCCAAACGCCTTCGACGGGTCCAGCGTCGCCAGCGCCGTGTGCTCATCCTGCAGCGTCAGCCCATTCGCCAGCGTCAGCATCGTCGAGTACGACTCGTCCGCCGTTGCTACTTCGATCTTCTCTCCGCGTGAAAACTTCGCCGGAGTGTCCGCCTTCAGCGAAAACAGCAGCGTCGCATCCTCCGGCACCTCGTCCGGGTCCGAGAGCTGAATGTTGCTTGACGCCTCTGCGTTGTCGCCCGCTCCGCTCATCTGTACGCTCTTGCTCAGCAGTGTCACGCTCGGCCGCGCCGCGCCAATCGTCCCCTGCACCGTTTCCTTGCGCCCGTCCTTCAGCAGGGCCACGGCCTTGAACGCCTCGCCCGGCTTGAGCGCGCTCGCGGCCTTCACATTCGCCGCTTCCATCGGCAGCGTGTCCATGCCCTTCGTGCTCGTCAGCGTCCCCGGCTTGAACACAACGCCCTTCAGCGTCAGGCTCGCCACTTCATCCAGACGCGTCCCCTCCAGCATCCCCTGCTTGTCGCCCGCGTACAGTGTGAACGACGTCAGGTGTCCGGGCTCCGAATACGCCTGCACCGCCACGTCCTCAGGCTTGTCCAGACCCGCCTGCTTCACCATCAGCGTCATCTGTCCCGGCTGTGCATCCTTCAGCGGAAGCGTCACCTCCACCTGGTTCGGCTTCACCAGCTTCCATGTCGCCTTTACCTCTTTGCCGTCTGCATTCCGGTACTCGATGCCGTCCACGCAGCTTGCATCGTCTGCCACTAGATGCAGCGTGTCCTCACGCCCCACTACGAGCGAATCCTCATCCGACGCGGCAATCGTCCATTGCTGTGCATGCGCGCCCTGCAGGCGCACCTCCGGTCCGGTGAAAGGCTCAAACCCCCAGTATCCGCGGATCGACGCCTTCACGTCCGTCCCGATCACTGTTCCAGCCAGCGGCTT
>JASHUR010000340.1 GCA_030039895.1 Acidobacteriaceae bacterium
AACGGGGCGCGCAGCGGGATTCCGGGGATTGGACCGCGGCGGTCGGAGATTATTGTGGCCGGGGCGCACGTATATGCGGGGCTGCTGGAACACTTCAAGCTGCCGGGACTGCGCTACTCAGAGATGGGACTGCGTGATGGGGTTCTGGCGCAGATGCTGGCGGAGAGCGACTCGCGCACAACGGCACACCTGCAATATGAGCGCGACCGCTGGGAAGCGGTGCTGGAGATATGCCGGAGGTATGGAGTTGATTTCAAACAGGCAGAGCCGGTGCGGGCACATGCGGCGCAGCTGTTTCATGATCTGGCAGGGATCCATCAGCTTCCGGAGGACTATCAGACGTGGTTAGAGGCGGCGGCCATGCTGCGGGACATTGGGAAGTACATGAACTACCAGGGACACCACCGGCACGCGCAGTACATTGTTGCGAACTCGGAAATCTTCGGGTTTACGGCGACACAGAGAGTGGTGACTTCGGCAATCTCGCGGTATATCGGCAAGAGCCGTCCAGAGCCGGAGGGACGAACGATGCGGCAGGTCCCGGTGGAAGAGCACGAACATGTGCGGCGCGCGGTGGTACTGCTGCGGCTGGCTGTGGCTCTGAACCAGGACCGCGCGAGCGATGTGCTGCGAGTACGGGTGAAGGTGTTTCCGAAGCGGGTGCTGCTGGAACTGAGGCCGGGGCGCACGGGCGCTGAACTGGAGCTGTGGTCGCTGCGAAAAGAGGCGGCCTACTTCCGCGAGGTCTTTCGGCGCGAGCTCTTTGTGACCTTGGTATAGACACCGCGCAGGATACGCGGGTCGACCAGCCACTGAAGAGTGCCGGGGTGGCGAGTGCAGTCGACGCGGGCGATGGCGCCTTTGCGAAGGCGGATGCGGGGCTTGTCTGAGGGACTGGCGATTCCGAGGTGGCTGTTTCCCCGCGCGCCGAAGATGGAACCGAGGAAGACGGGCAGGTTGGGGTTATGGCCGACAATGAGGACGTTCTCGTAGTCGTTGAGGCCAGCGATCAATTTTTCAAAGGCTGCGACATTTCCGCCCGGGCTGAGCGCTTCGGAAACCAGGATTTTGGCGTCGTATCCGGTTTCAGTGCCGACGAGCGAGGCGGTCTGAAGAGCGCGCTTGAGCGGGCTGGAGATGATGAGATCGAATTGGACATTGAGAGCATTGAGGTAGCTGCCAACCAGCAGACATTGCTGCTTGCCCTCTTTGTCGAGAGGACGCTTGGTGTCGATGATGGGGTTGGCGCGGCGCGTTCCGGCGCTGGCGTGGCGAAGAATGTATAAATTCACGGGTTTTTTCCGGTTCCAGACGATCTATTAACACAATTGTAACAATTGGGCTGCTGGCGGGGTCAGCGGGGAAACGTGGCTGATTCAAAGGGTGAATTCTCGCCGATTCATGGCTCAAGGACGCTCAGGAGGGTTGCCACAGCTCACTGATAAGCAGGCCAAAGAGGAAGGTTCTGCGATCAAGCAGGGTGAAGCCGGTCCGGACGAGCGCGGTGGAGTGGTTGGGGAGGGCGCGGGTGCGGAGTCCGGTGATGAGGCGGAAGGCGGCATAGAGCGCAGAGACGATGGTTCTGGCGGGGAGAGCAGCGAACCCGGAGGGGATAGCGAACTCGGAGACGAGCCAAAGGGCGCCGGGCGCGAGGTGAGGGCGGATGTTCTGCGCGAGGGATTGGACCTCGCTGGTGGTGAAGCAGTCGAGGAAGAAGTGAGTGACGATGAGGTCGTAGACGCCGGAAGGGGCGAAGGTGAGGGCGTCAGCCTGGTGGATGCAGATGCGGTCGCGGGCGTGAACGGAGGCGGCGCGCGACTCGAGAAGGCGCAGCATGGCTGGGCTTTGATCGACGACATCAGCGTGGAGCGAGGAATTGGCGGTGAGAAGACGGGCAAGGAAGCGGCCGTCGCCGTCGCCGAGGACAAGAGCACGGCGCGCGGATTTGAGCTGCGGAATACGGCAGAAGCGGCACTGTTCGAGCATAGGGCCGAAGGAGAGGTATTCGAGCCAGCGATAGGGGCGTGCGATGCGGTCAAAGTTGGCGCGAGGCTTGGCTGGCTGGCTGGTGGGTGGCATCAGCGCAGGATGAGAAGCAGCAACGGGGTGAGCAGGGCAGCGTCGGCGGCGATGCGGAGGTGAAGGGCGCTGAACGGAGAGCGGTCAAGCGCGATGAAAAGAAGGGCAGCCGCGGCAGCGGCGCAGCATAGCGCGGAAGCGGAGGGGTTTGAAGACGAGAGCAGGGCAGCGGCGAGAATCGAGATCGCGGCCAAAGCAATGCTGATGCGGCGGAGATGGCGCTGTCCCCAGCGAGTGGTGCGGTCGGCGATGGCGGGACGTGAGGAGAGAATACGGAGGCGACGGGATGCGCTGCGCGGGAACTGCTCCCACAGATCGATGGCAATGCAGTTGAGCCAGCAGAGCGCTGCGAAAAGGACAGACATAAGGACGAGGATGAGTTTGTCCTGGGCCGGCGTTTGCGTGGCGGCAGGTGTGATGCGAACGATGGTGGGAACCGCGGTTGCGGAGGCGAAGACGACGGCGACGATGAGTTCCTTGGGAAACCAGCACTCGATGGCGGGGCCGCACAGATGCACGAGAAGGAAATAGGCAGCGGCGACGCTGAAGATGAGAACGTCAGCACGGCGGGCAGCTGGGAGCATGTGGAAGAGGATGAGCCAGAGGAGGAATCCGCAGACGGGAACAGCGATAGCGGAGATGGCGGCCCGGTGGCGTATGTAAAACAGATGGCGATCGCGGAGACGGGAGGGATCTGAGTGGAGACCGTCGAGGGTGCGGTCGGCGACATAGAGCAGCCAGGTTCCGGTGAAGAGCAAGGGCAGAGCGCAGGGCGAAAGCACGAGGTGGAAGGCACGGGCGAAGCAGAAGGCCCAGAGAACAGCGACGGTCGGAGCATCGAGCGAAAGCAGGTGCCACCAGCGAACCGGGGCGAGCAGCGCCAGGCGCAGGGATGTTGCGTGGGGGAGATGGCGGACGGCGGAAGGATTTCGTTCCACTGCCGTCGGGAGGGATTGGGCAGCGGGCAGCGCGGAGGGCTGAGGCAGAGAAATGGGCTGCGATGCGAGGGCCACGTCCTAATTTTATGGGAAGTGGCGATGAGGTCTCCATGACAATGCTGAAATTGCTCGCGGCATTCTCAGAGATGGTGTGGCCTTTTGAGAAATGAGTAAGGTCGCGTTCGCTGATGGTCGAGTCGACCTGATTCTCTGGGTTCGGCGCGCACCGTCCTTGAAAAATGCTTCAGCGACGGCGGGGAAAGGGCCCGGAGGAGGGTAGTTCGCTGGAGTCTGATGGCCAGGGATTGTCGAGGACAACGGCATAGGTGGCCAGCCGAGAAAAGGTCTGGTAGTAAGTGTTGGGGTCGATTGAGGCGAGGGCATCGCGGATTGAACCGGGCAGGTTTCGATCCTTCCAGGCAACGGAGTGGAGGAGCACTGCCGGGATGCTGTGGTAGCGGAATTCGCGCGTGACGTCGACTTTGAACCAGTCACCGGGGATAGCGGGCAGGGGGGCATCGACATGCTGGTAGGCCGCGGCCTGCTGAAGCTGGTGGACAAGCCAGTTTTGGCCGGGACGGTCGAATGAATCGAAGGGGCTGACATAGTACTGCACTGGGCCAAGCCCGAGACAGTCGAGTGCTACGACGCCAAGAATGTTGTTGCGCTGGCGAGGAGAAAGAGAATCAAACAGTGCTTTGGCACCGGCTTCTCCTTCGACGTCTGCGAAGAGGAAGGTGTGCGCGCGTGGAGTGGCTGCAAGAGCGTGATAGAGGAAGGGCAACATGATCGCGCCGCTCCAGTTATCAATTACGCTTTGTCCGGCACCTTCATGAAGATAGTTCGCAATGAAGAGGATAGTTTTAGGTCCTGCGGCATTTGTTCTGGCGGCATTTGCGGAGACTGGAGCGGCAGGGAGCGTGCTGAGTAGATTGGTGCCGCCGTGGAAGGTTTGTTCGCGCAGCTCAGATTTGGGGCATTGGAGGTCAATGTATGCCTGGCGGAGTTGCGCGAGGCGAATGGGGTTTTCCTGGGGCACATGCTTCAGAAGGAAAATAACCGAGGTCCGGGACATGTTCCAGAAGACGATGCTCTTTTGATTCGGGAGAGCTGTGGGCGATCCGAGCGCAGGCTGCCGCGAGTGGGACTGGGCTGATGCGGCGGCGAGCAGCACAAGCGTGATTACAATGGTGCGCATCGGAGTCGGGGTTACGGCATTTCCTAGAAAACGGTGCCTTTCGCTGAGATTCCTCAGGGTCGCCGCTTCCTGATGGTCGCGTCGACTGAAAGGCATCGGTTTCTTCTTATACCATTCCCGGAAATGCTTTTGCTTATCGGAAAGCAGAGGATCCCGCCAACGAAGAAATCCTCCGTTCGTGCTAAAACTAGTTGATTGGAAGCACGAGGACTTTTTTTAATATGCGGTGCATTTTTTCTGCTTTATCCGTTGTGCTGTTCTGTGCGTGTACCGGGCATGCCCAGAGCGCGCTTACTGTTGACAAGATTGCTCCTGAGTTAAAGGCGAAGATGGACGCTGCGGCGGAGCAGGTGCTGGCGAAGACGGGTGTGCCGTCGGCATCAGTGGCTGTGGTGGAGCATGGAGAGATTGTTTACACGCAGGCGTACGGGAAGGCGAAGCTTGATCCTCCTGTGGCAGCGACGCCTGCGATGCGGTATTCGATCGGGTCGATCTCGAAGCAGTTTACGGCGGCGGCGATGCTGCTGTTGCAGCAGGAGGGGAAGCTTTCGATCGATGATCCCGTATCGAAGTACCTGCCGGAGCTGACGCGGGCGAACGAAGTGACGATCCGGATGCTGCTGTCGCATACGTCGGGCTACGAGGATTACTGGCCGGAGGATTATGTGATGCCTCCAATGCTGAAGGCGACGACTGCGCAGCACATTCTAGATGTGTGGGGAAAGAAGCCGCTTAATTTTGATCCGGGGACAAGGTGGCAGTACTCGAACACGAACTATGTGATTGCCGGGCGCATTGTGGAGATGGTGAGCGGCGAGCCGCTGATGAAGTTTCTGCAGCAGCATATTTTTAAGCCGCTGGATATGGAGGCGGTGTGGAACTCGGATGCGAACCGGCTGGGTGACACGGATGCCGAGGGGTATGTGCGCTATGCGCTGGGGCCGCTACGGCCTGCTCCGAAAGAAGGCAAGGGGTGGATGTTTGCGGCGGGCGAGCTGGCAATGCCGGCGTACGACCTGGCGCAGTGGGACATCAGCATCATGGACCGGTCGCTTCTGAGCCAGAAGTCGTATGACGAGATGTTTGATCCGGTGATGCTGAAGGACGGCGAGAACTCGCACTATGCGCTGGGGTTGTTTATACGCAATTTGGGCGGGCATCTGGCGTATGAGCACTCGGGTGAGGTGTCTGGATTTGTGTCAGAGAACGTGGTGTTTCCGAATGACAAGGCCGCGATTGCGGTGCTGACGAACCAGGATGCGTCTCCAGCGGCGAGCGGGATTGCGCGGGCACTGGCTCCGATGATGCTGGGGCTGAACGAGGCGGGCTCGCCGGCGGCAGAAGCCGAGAAGCAGGCGCAAGAGATTTTTGTGGGATTGCAGCAGGGGAAGATTGACCGGTCGCTGTTCACGGCGAACTGCAATGCGTATTTCAGCAAGACTGCGATAGGGGATTTTGAGTCGAGCCTGGCACCGCTGGGCACGCCCGCGACGTTTAAGCAGGTTGCGCAGGAGCTTCGCGGCGGGATGACATTCCGCGAGTTTACGGTGACGTTTGCGAATTCGCCGCAACAGGTGCGGGTGACGACATACACGATGCCGGATGGGAAGCTGGAGCAGTATCTGATTATTCCGAACTAGCCGTTCAGACACACGCGCCTTCGGCGCAATTCCGGAATTATCAGTCGTGTCCACTCCCGTTGGTCGTGGGAATGGATGTGTACCTGACAGACGGAAGAGGGAGCCAGTCCGAATGGGCTGGCTTCTCCTTTGTCGCTTCTTAGAGCGGTCGGTCGGTATAGAGGGTTTTGTCGGAGATTTCCTGGAGTTTGTATAGCGTTTTGCCGTGGGCGGCCATGATTTGTTTAACGTGATCGTGGAAGCGGCCGGGGACGAAGAGGAAGATGCGAGGGCCGGTTCCCCACATGGCGAGCAACTGCGGGTCGGCCATGAAGATGTGCGGGGCGTCGGGATAGTCGGAGCCCCAGATCATGGAGGAGCCGAAGGTGGCTTCGAGGATTTTTCCGTTTTTCTCGGGTTCAGGCTCGAAGTAGTCGGTTTTGCCGTGGGCGAGCAGGGCCTGATGATGGGTGTAGAAGATGATGGATGAGCCGCTGGCCTGATCTCCGTAAATCACAAGCTGATAGTCGTGATTGCCGGGCGTTTGCGCGATGGCGTTGATGGTGTCTGCCATGGTGCGGGAAGACAGCATGGGTGCGAAGCGAACGAGCGCAATGTGCGCGGCGATGAGGACAACGGCAGTGGTGAAGGCGACGGTGGTGGTGGCTTCGAATCCATTGCCTCGGCGGCGCAGGAGCCAGGCGGCGAGCGGGCCGATGAGAAGCGCGATGGCCGCGACCACGGCGGGCAAACGCAGAGCGGCGAAAGAGGGTCCGGTGAGGTCGAAGAAGTGCGAGCTGGCGAGAGTATAGCCGCCAACGTCGCGGTGGGCGAGCAGGGCCCCGATGTCGTGGACGAAGGGGAGATGGCGCGAGGTCCACAGGCCCCAGGCGAGCGCAGCGGCGCTGAGGACTCCGATGACAGCGAAGACGGCGTGCATGCCGGTGAGCCATTTGCTGGAGGCATTGATCCAGCGGGGGTCGCCTTCGGGAGCTTCCTCAATCATGGCGAGCGAGCCGGCGACGAGCATGAGGATGGCGAACCAGCAGGGCCAGGTGTAGTACTCCTGGTTGGTGGAGATGGAGAAGAAGATGAGGATGATAGCGGCGTAAATGCCTAGGAGCAGTCCGGTGCGGGCGCGAAAGCGCAGGCGCGCTGCGAGAGAAGAGGCGGCGTGAGCGGACTGGCGGGGATCGAGAAACTCGATGGTGTTGGTGGAGTCGTAGCGAAGGTCAGAGAGAAAGACACGGCGGTTGCGCCAACTGCGAACGATGACAGCGGGGAGAAAAAGGCTCCAGGGAAAGAGCCAGACGAGCTGTCCGAACCAGTAGGCGAACCACGGCTGCTTGTTGTAGTCGTGTGGGTAGCGCAGTCCGAGGAAGCGCAGAAAGTGCTCGTTGATGAAGTAGAAATAGAGGAATCCGTGGACGTGGCCGGGGGTAGGGATGTTGCCGTGCGGGTTGCCGTGGTCGGGGTTTTGAAGAGCGCAGAGGATGTGCCAGGGCGCGGCGATGGCGAGGAAGAGCAGGAACCCGGTAAATAGACGCATTTGCCGCCAGCGACGCCACTCGCCGGTGATGATGAGATAGGGGACGATGGCAGCAACGAAGAAGACGGGCGCGATGAGTCCCTTGGCGAGGAGGGCGATGGCGATGGAGGCGTAGGCGAGGTAGAAGCGTGAGGGGTTTCGGTCTTCGAGCCCGGTGAGGAAGCAGTAGAGGCCGAGGCAGATGAAGAAAGTGAGAATGGATTCGGGAATGAAGAAGCGTGTCCAGAGAAAGACGCCGACAGAGGTGAGAATGGCGAGCGCGGCGTAGAAGGCGGCGCGGTCCGAATAGGCGCGGCGACCCCAGAACCATGCCAGGATGGCGCAGGCGAGCACTCCGAGCGACATGGGAAGATGGGTGGCGAAGACGTTCTGGCCGAAGATACGGTAGTCGATGGCGACCATCCAGTAGGGCAGAGGAGGCTTCTCAAGATAGCGAATGCCGTCGACGTAGAGGGTGACCCAGTTCCCGCTGGAGAGAATATGCTGAGCGGCCTGCGCGTGGGTGGCATCAGCGTCGTCGAGCAGAGAGGGTGAGAAGAGGGCGACGAAGTGGACGGCAAGGAAGACAAGCAAAAGCAGCGTCCAAGCGCGGGCGGGCGAGGAATAAATGGCCGGGCTTTTCAGGGCAGGCTCAGACTGAGTGTGGATTTCGTGAGTATTCATGCGGGATTTTTTGACTTACTACCAGCATATCAGCGGGTGATGGCCGCACGGGCGCAGGCTTCGCGTGGCTCTTGTCAGTCGCAGGGAATCATTATGCTAAGGAAGGTGCATGAGTGAAACTGAGTTATGCGAGCTGATCCACATTTACGACAACTGACGGACGCGCTGAAGGAGACGTTGACGAAGTGTGCGCATGATCCGGACGTGGATGCGGTGCACGATACGCGGACGGGGACACGGCGGATCGAAGCCACGCTGGAGGCGAAGCTTCGCAATATTGATGTACAGCGCGCGGATGAGAGCGATCCGCTGGCGAAAGCCGCGCGTGACTGGGAGCGGCTGCTGAAGAGAGTGCGGCGGGCGGCCGCTCCGGTGCGGGACCTGGATGTACACAGGAAGCTGTTGAAGAAGCTGGTCCCGAGCAGCAAAGAAGGATTGGAACAGGCACAGAATGGGGTTGAAGACGCAAGAGCGAGTCAGGCCAAGAGGCTTGATGATGCTTTGCAGGCGGAGCGGGAGAAACATGCGGTTCCGCTGAAAAAGAGTGCGGCGAAGTGGGCGGAGAAGCAGGAAGAGCATTTCAGCGACTTTACGGCGGCGTTGGAGCAAAAACCGGCATTGCGTGCGCGAAAGCCCGATGCGGCAGCGATGGCGCTGGATGCATTTGCGCGGCTGTCGACGCAGATGCTGCAGCTTGATGCCGGAAATCTGCATGATTTTCGTAAAGGGGCGAAGAAAGCCCGTTATATGGCAGAAGCCGGCGGCGAGGATGAATATGCTGGTGCGGTGGGCAAGGCGCTGAAGAAGCTACAGGATGAGATTGGGGACTGGCATGACTGGCTGGTTTTGGCCGAAGAAGCGCGAGATGTGCTGGGCGATGATGGCATGCAGCTGACAGCGGAGATAGAGCGCAAGCGCGACCTGCGTTTTGCCGCGGCGATGAAGCTGGCGACAGGGATGCGCGGAAAACTGATGGGAGAGTGGCTGGGGACTTGCCGTCCAGTCACACGCGCTCCCTACTCCGACAAGCAAAGGCCGCTTGTTGGGGACGCTGGTTCGCGCCGTCGAGAGCGGGCTCGGGTGGCCGCTCCCGATGGTCGCGCACCTGCATCCTCATCGGGCGTTGCCAAGAGCACCGACGCGCCCGGTAACCCCTGAAAGGTAATAGAATCAGGCGAGAGACCATTTTTGATTTTCCTGCCGCACGAATGACCATCCGACTTTTCAATACCCTGACAGGCCGCATAGAAGAGCTTTCGCCAGCAGACGGCAAGCAGTTCCGCATGTATGCGTGCGGGCCGACGGTGTATGACTACGGGCATATCGGGAACTTCCGCACGTTTCTGCAGGTGGATGTGTTGCGGCGGTTCCTGAAACTCGAAGGCATGACGCCGCTGCATGTGATGAACGTGACAGACGTGGATGACAAGATCATTCGCAATGCCGCGGCGGCTGGCGTGCCGATTGGGGAGTATACGCCGCGGTTTGAGAAGGCGTTTTTTGAGGACCTGGATGTGCTGGCGGTGGAGACTCCGGAGAAAGTTGCGCGGGCGACGGAGCATATTCCGTCGATGGTGGCGCTGATTGAGAAGCTGGCGGCGGAGGACTGCGCGTACCGGACGGAGGATGGGTCGTGGTACTTCCGGATTGCGAGCTTTCCGGAATACGGGAAGTTATCGAAGAAGGACTTCAGCGGGATTACGGACGGGGCGCGCGTGGACGTGGATGAGTACGACAAGGACTCGGCGCGTGATTTCGCGCTGTGGAAGGCGCCGAAGCCGGGCGAGTATCACTGGCAGACGGAACTGGGGCCGGGAAGGCCGGGCTGGCACATTGAGTGCTCGGCGATGGCGACGGAGTATCTGGGCGACGATTTTGACCTGCATGCGGGCGGCGAGGACCTGATGTTTCCGCACCACGAGAACGAGATTGCGCAATCGGAGTCGGCGTCGCACAAGACATTTGCGCGGCACTGGTTCCATGTGCGGTTTCTGCTGGTGGAAGGGCGCAAGATGTCGAAGTCGGAGGGGAACTTCTACACGCTGCGCGATCTGCTGCTGAAGGGGTATAAGGCTTCGGCGATCAGGATGCTGCTGATTTCAGTACCGTACCGTCAGCAACTGAACTTTACGTTCGATGGGCTGGCGGCGGAGACGGGCGCGGTGGAGCGGCTGCGGACATTCCAGCAGAGGGTGCGCGAGGCGAAGACGGCGGCGACGGAGAACGCGACTCTTGCGGAGGAAACTGCGCGCTCCAGGAAAAATTTCTGCGAGGCGCTGGCGAATGATTTGAATACGGCAGAGGCGCGGGCTGCGATTTTTGATCTGGTTCGGGCGGGGAATGCGGCGATGGACGCGGGGACAATGGGCGCGGGGAATGCGCGGGGGATTCTGGAGGTACTGGGCGATTTCGACAAGATATTTGCCGTGCTTGAAGACCACGATGCCGAGTGGACAAAGTTTGCGCTGCAATGGGCGGAGCGTGAGGGGCGGCTGAGTGAGGCATCGGCTGAGGTAGTGGCGCAGAATTCGCTGACGGACGAGCAGATTCAGGCGCTGGTGGACGAACGGACGGCAGCGAAGAAGAGCAGGAATTTTGCGCGGGCGGACGCGATTCGGAACGAGCTGGCGGAGAAGGGGATTGTGCTGGAGGATTCGAAGGACGGCGTGAGGTGGAAAAGAAAGTGAGGACTTGCCCTTCGCTCCGCTCAGGGCAGGCTCTCAGGCACATGCGCTCCGCGCCAACCTCTAATTGACAATGGTGGCCGCTTCCGTTGGTCGCGGATCCCGTTTCCGAGATCTCTCATTATGGAATCACGAGAAACAAAACTCGTGCTTTTGCCGGGGATCTACGGGACGGGGGAGCTGTTTTCGGACTTCATTGATGCGCTTCCGCGTGAATTTGCTGCGAGAGCAGTTCATTACCCGAACGATGTATGTCTTTCTTACGCGGAGCTATTGGGAATTGTCCAGAATGAGGTACCCGCGTCTGAGCCTTACGTAATTGTGGCGGAGTCGTTTTCAACACCGCTTGCGATACAGTTTGCGGGGATGAACCCGTTAAATCTCAAGGGTCTGGTTCTTTCCGCGGGATTTGCGACGAGTCCGGTACGCGGTGCCTTGCAGTGGCTGAGTCCGATTATGGCTCCACTCCTGGCGCATCTCCCTATATGCGGGATCGGGGCGAAGATCCTGGTGCCTGAGTCGAAGGATCCGGAGTCCGCGCTCGCGCGCATGCGGGTGGCGATTGCTTCAGTAGAGCCAAAGGTCATGATGGACCGGGTGCAGAGTGTGGTGGGATGTAACGCGCTTGAGGAACTGGGGAAGATCAAAGTGCCAGTGCTTTATTTGCAGGCCACGAGGGACTTTCTGGTGAATCCGGTCTGCCTGGAAGAAATGAGGCAGGTGAAGCCGGAGATTGAAGTTGTGGTGATGGACGGGCCGCATGTGATTCTCCAGCTTATGCCGCGGCAGGCGGTAGAGATCGTTGCGGATTTTGTGCGGCGATTATGATGAATCGATTGAGAGACAGGGACCGGTCTTGATTTTTAATGGCTGACAATTTTGCCCAGAGCGTGAAGCAGCAGGCCGACATCGTGAAGATTGTTGGCGGATATGTGCGGCTGAAGAAGGCCGGGGCGCAAAATTACAGCGGGCTGTGCCCGTTCCACTCGGAGAAGACGCCGTCGTTTTCGGTGCATGCGGGGAGGCAGTTCTACCACTGCTTTGGCTGCGGCGCGGGCGGGGATGTCTTCTCGTTTATCCAGAAGATTGAGAATGTCAGCTTTCCCGAGGCGGTGAAGACGGTTGCGGTGAAGTGCGGGATTCCGCTGCCGAAGCGGGAGTTTTCGAGCGCGGAAGAGGCTGCGGAGAGCCGGCAGCGGGGCAAGCTGATTGAGCTGCACGAGGCGGC